>CAKVCF010000023.1 GCA_934725795.1 uncultured Clostridia bacterium
GCAAGGCACAGGCGTATTTAATGGCGAAATGGGTTATATCACACGCATTGAACCCGAAACTCATGAAGTTACAATCCGATTTGACGATGGAAAAATTTGCAAATATGCACAAACCGACCTTTACCAAATCACACTTGCCTATGCAATAACCATTCACAAAAGCCAAGGCAGTGAGTTTGATTGTGTGGTTATTCCACTTGTTCCAGGTGCACCAATTATCATCACCCGCAACCTGTTATATACCGCAATCACTCGTGCAAAAAAGACGGTTGTGCTGGTAGGCAGCAAGCAAATCCTTGCCCGTATGATACACAATAACTACACCGCAAAACGCTACACACTACTTAAAGATTTTGTTATAGAAGAATTTAAAGATATGTAGTTCAAACAAGCAATTTATTAATCAACATTAAATCACAATTTATTGTTTTTGATTGTTAAAAATTTCTTATTTAACCTTATATTACTGTTGTTTTGTTCCAAAACGGCAAAATAATAATTTATTTCTAAAAAAATATTTTTATAAATTTCTATATATAAAAAATTTAAAAATTTAATCTATAATAAACAAAAAACACACAACGATATGTGTGTTTTTTATTTCCAAACTTTTATAAAAATTTGTTATTAAGCTATGTATTTAATATTAAGCTTCGACAGTTTCTACTGCAACTGGCTTTTTAAGTTTGATAACTGTAACCAAGTTAACAATAAACGCAACAAGGTGAACAATTGTTGCACCAATAAGTGTAATGTATGAAGAACCAAACATCATTAAGTTCATCATAACTTCTTCTTGATTTTCCAATGCCATAAATGAAGCAAGTGCTTGGAATGCATTGATTGTTACAATTATTGCAGCAACAAGGACGATTGCTTGAATAACGATTGTTGCAATAAACAAACCTTTCTTTTTAGCAACAGTTTCGTCATCTTTGCGCAATTTGCAAATGCTGACAATTGCCATAATTGTGAAAACAAGCCCGAAAAGTGCAACACAACCATGTGCACAAACAAAGAAAGCTGTTTTACCATCCATTGTTGCAGCGCCTGAACCTGACATAGAATCTTGCATAAGCAACATCATAGGCAAAAGCAAACTAGCAAATGCAACAAAGCAAGTTGCAAGGCTCAAACACAAGCCTGCCATTAAATTTTGTTTTTTCATATACACTCCTTTTCATAGCCTAAACTATTAATTAAATTATGCAACGATTTTTTAAATTCGTCAAACAACATGTCAGGTTTTTAGCAATTTACCAATATATATGGCCATTTTTGCAGTATTTTAGTCAATTTGTAGTGTTTTTTAATATTTCTTCACCAACCACGATACTCTAATCAACAAACAAAAAAGTGGTAGTAATATTCAATTTATAATAATATAAGTTACTACCACTTTAAAAGCATTTATTATATTTCTTTTTCCATTTTGGTGTGAGCTAAAGTCAACACAAAAACCTTTTCTGCACCTGCCTGTTTTAACACCCTGCTAATTTCATTGCTGGTTGCACCAGTTGTGAACACATCATCAACCAACAACACTGTTAAATCTTTTAATAATGAAACAAATTCTTTTTTAACAGCAAAAGCATCAACAATGTTTGCTTGTCTATCTGCAAAATTTAAACTTGCTTGATTTTGATTGTCTTTAACTTTTTCCACAATCTCTGCACATGGATAGCCAAATTTATTTGCAATAAAACGTGCCAACAATTCCGCCTGATTGTATCCACGTTGTTTTTGTTTTTTCTTTTGCATAGGAACAAATGTAACAATGTCAGGTTTTATATCATACCCTGCCAAGGTTTCACACATATATTCAGCCAAAGGTTCATAAAGTGGTTTGTTGCCCTCAAATTTAAAATCATGCACAGCTTTAACCACTTTGCCAGAATAATCAAAACAACTTATGGCTTGGTCAAATTCATAATTCTTTGTCTTACACTCAAAGCAGACACCAATTTCTTCTTTACTCATAGGATTGCCACATTTAGGGCAAGGATTCAAATTGTATGGCAAATGTTCAGCACAATCTTCACACGTGTCTTTGTCTGCATTTTCATTTAGTTCTTCGCCACAAAAAATACACTTGATATGCCTTGGATACACGATATCAAGCAACCACTCTTTAAAATTTTTCTTGCTTTTCATTAATTTTCCAAGCCGATTAAATAGTCGGCAGACACTTTAAAGAAAATGCACAAAGTAAATAAACTTTCAACATTAGGCACACGAATACTCTTTTCCCACCTATTTATACATGCAGGGCTAAAACCAGTTTGTTCTGCAAGTTCATTTTGAGATAGGTTCATTTCTTCTCTTAACTCTTTAAGTCTTTCAGCAAATTTATTATTCATATTTCACCTACTTAAAGGTTAAACCAAATGGTAATAAAATTTTGCAAACTTACCATTTGGTAATAAATTAACTGATTAAGTGCCTTCGCCAAGTGATTAACGACTTGTTAGGTATTTTATATAAATAGTTCCAAACACTTAAAATAAAAAAATACACCCTTACGAGTGTATTTTCCTTTGGCATAAAAGATTATTTAAGTTCAAAAGAAATTAATTTTTTTCAAAAATTCATTTGGTTGTTGAACTATCATGGCTGTTCACTTGATTTATTCTATTCCTTACATAAAAAAAATACACCCTTGCGAGTGTATTTTCCTTTGGCATAAAAGATTATTTAAGTTCAACAACTGCACCAGCGTCTGTTAAAGCTTTTTCAAGAGCTTTAGCATCAGCAGTAGGTACATTTTCTTTAACTGTTGCAGGTGCGCTTTCAACCATAGCTTTAGCTTCCATCAAGCCAAGACCAGTTGCTTCACGAACTGCTTTAATAACTGCAATTTTGTTTGCGCCAACTTCTTTAAGCACAACGTTAAATTCAGTTTTTTCTTCTGCTGCAGGGGCAGCTTCACCAGCTGCAGCTGGGCCAGCAACAACTGCTGCAGCTGCGCTAACGCCAAATTCTTCTTCAATAGCTTTAACCAATTCGTTAAGTTCAACGACTGTCATAGCCTTAATTTCTTCAATGAATTTTTGTTTATCCATAATTTTCTCCTTTTTAATTGATAATTGCTTGCAATTTAGCAAGTGAAAAGGCAACTTTTATATCGCTAGATATAATTTTTTCCTTTTTTATTGCGTGCTGTGTTTGACAAATCAAACTAACAAAACTTTGGCCAAGCACGATACCAAAATTTTTGGCTAAATGTGAATTTTCACAAAGCGATTTTTAAAATAACATAACTGTTTGGCTAAGATAAACCAACTAGCCAATATTATTCTTTTTCTGCGACCGCTTTTAATGCACGTGCCAAGCCAGACACTGGTGCATTGAGGACATATACCAACTGAGCAAGAAGTTGTTCTCTGCCTGGAATAGAAGCCAAAACTTTAACACCGTTTTCATCAAGAACTTTACCATCACAGTAACCAGCTTTGATTGAAAGGGTTGTGTAGTCCTTCATTGCATTTTTAATCATGCGAGGGGCTGCAGTTTCATCGTCCATACCAAAAGCAAAAGCAGTTGTGCCGTTAAGTGCTTCGTCAAAGCCGTTGATACCAAGTTGTTCACATGCTTTCTTAAAGAGAGTGTTTTTGATAACTTTGTAAGTTACGTTGTTTTCTCTTAAAGATTTACGCAAAGCGGTGTCGTTGCTAACGCTGATACCGCGGTAATCAACTAAAACAATAGACTTGCTTGCACTGATAAGGCTTTTAATTTCCTCTACCGCATTCTTTTTTGCTTCAAGATTTGCTGACACTTTATCCTCCTTTATGCCTTTTGAAGTAACAAATATGATTAAAGATAAACTAAAACCAAATTTGTTGTAAAACAAATAGATAACCTAAATGTTTTTTATTTAAAAAATTCCTTTTGCCAAGACAAAAGGAATCAATAATAATCGACATTTCTTTTCTCTCCTACACAAGCAGTTTGATTAACTTTATGCTAAAAGCACTTGTGGTCTTTGGCGTGAAATTTATTAAACTGAGTTTATTATACACCGCAACAAAAGAATTGTCAACCAGTTTTGTTAAAATTATTTAGTTAAATTTGGATTGTATTCACCAAGCCCTAAACACTCAGCGGTTTTGTTATTAAAGTTTTCTGCATAACTTTTATCTTTTAAAACTGTATTGGTATACATGCTTAATTCATAACTTTTTGTGTTTAATGTATTTACAAATGATGATCCTCTATAACCAAAGAACATTCCATCTTCTGCTTCTGGTTGAAAACCTACACTATCTTTACATTTAAAAGTGCCATATGTTAATGTGTTATAATTATTCACAACAATCATATCTATTGTGTATTTATCATGATTTGATGAAACATAAAAGCATTCATCAGCATTATAATAACCACTAGTTTCTCTAACTGCGTTAAACAAACTGAGTTGTGTACTATAATGTGTTTTTGTTTTTAAAAGAATTGTTTCTTGCTTTTGTGCTGAAATGGCATCATTCATAAAATTGGCGTATATCAATTCTTGTTCATGCACTTTTTTATAATCTGCCATTTCTTGTTTTGAAAGATTATAACTTAATAAATAGTTGTCAAAGCAAGGTGTTTCATAAACAAAAGTTTTACCAATACTTTGCACCCTGGTTGACATATACAGTTTTGTTGGTTCGTCTTTTTTTACAAAAGTGAAGGTTTGACAAGAAAGTTCACCAGACTTGATCTTTTCAACATCATAACCTTGTTTTTGCAAAAATGCATAAGGGTGGCTATTAAATTTGCAAAAATAATTTGGATTTTGATTTTTAACATAATAGTAGAACAAATCATCTTTAGAGCGTTCAGCATAATCCGCCACCAATGCTTGATAATCAGCATTTTCCAACACTGAATGCATTAAAACAGAATAGCCAACGTCTGTTTGTTTGTTATGGTCTTGTGTTTTGTGATTGCCACCGCATTCATCACACACATACGTGGTGTTACCACCATTGTTTTTGTTGTTGTTTGGTTTACATGCTGACAATGATGCAGCAATGGCAACTGCAATAACAAGTGCCCCGACCCTTTTAAACACTTTGCTACCATGCAATTTGTTTGCAACACGTGAAATTGTTTGTTTTATCAAATTTGGTTTGTTTTTATTTTCTTCTTCCATAAAAAACTCCTACCATAAAAAAATATTTTTTTTAATATATCACCTTTTTGATTCTTTGTCAAGTGGTAAAAGTTTTACTAAACACTGCGATATTTTTATTCAATATCTTTTACATATGCTTTAAGGCACAAAAAAACTCACAATTAAGTGAGTTTTTTTGCGGTTTAAACAAGCCAAATATTAAGAAATTGTGATTTTACCAATATATGATTGATAATCTTTGTTATTTTTTAAGCTATTACCTATACCCTTTATCTTGGCAAGCACATTATTATTGCTTCCGCAACTTAAAGATACCATAACACGTTCAACAAAATATGTTCTTATACCATTATTTAATGTGATTGAACCTAATGATGAAGGCGTTACTTTTGCTGTCATCTTTTTATCAATAATGCCATCATAAATATGCCATAAATATTCACCAATATCTGTACCATCTTTACCTTTCTTTGATTCATATTTGTAATTGTATTTATATCTTGTATACAATTTGAATTCAGCATTTGACAAGTACATATTATAGTTATAATCAACAACACCTTCATCCGCCATTTTGAAAGACATTTCATACAATAATCCAGCTTGCTGATTATCTGCGCCTAAAGTGTATGTACCACTCTTTATCATATAAAGATTTCCATCCGCAACCTTAAATATATCGCCAACTTTATAACCTGTCATTAATTCTGTTTTATCTTTATGATCATCATAATTTTTAAGCAAGTCAGCATACTTAATTTGTTCAATTGCTTTTTCATCTTTCAACAGCAATATCGCAGTACTGTCAGTAATAGCCGTTGTTGAACCTTTCATTGTAAGTTTGTTTGTTTTTGAATCATATTCAAACACATCGCTTACATTGCTAAATTGTTTACCATCAAAATATTTATAATTAACATAACTATTCCAATTTTCCTTCAATTGTTTAGCTGTTAAATTGACTGCACCTGCAGAACTTTTTGGAACAGATATCACATTATCTTCATCTTCAACCTGTTCATTATCCAACATTGCATAGATAACATTTTGTACAGTGTTTGAACTTTCTCCACTGCCAACGGTTATAGAACCAGTTATAAATCCACCCTGCCAAATATAATAAGGCACTTCAACTGATATTCCTTCGCCATCTGCTAAAGTCGAATCTGTTTTAGAATTGATAAACAAAGAATATTCGTCTTTTGCAGCCTTGCTTATTTGACTATTTGTATTATACACATTAACTGTTGAATATGGATTTGTAAATGAATATGGTTTGATAACAAGTTGAATGCTTGTTGGAACTTCATTTTCATTATCATAAACAGTTTCCAAGGTTGTTGAATCTGGTAAATTGTTGTTTTTATCTGTTGATACTGCACCAATAAGATAAATTGATGTTTTATATGCTATGGTTTGATAATACACATCAATTCTGTTGTTTTGCCCATCTGTTGGCCAAACGCCAGTTGATACAAATGAATTATATGCACCATTTTCCAGCCTGTAATATGTTTCACCTGCAACTAAGTTATCACCAGTGTACTTGGTGTATTCTTTAAGGTTATATTTTACTTTAACATAGTCGATGTTCTCTTTTAATCCAGCAACATTATCATTTGCGGATTTAACAAAAGTTGCATATTTGTTTTCATATTGAGGCATATCTTGACCTTTGTATGTTAAATACACCCCTTGAACATAGTCATAACCATTTACTAAATTTTCTGTAGTATAGCCAGGATGATAAACAAACTTTTGAGTTACCTTATAAACAGGATTTATTCCTTCGCCTGGTTTAGTTTCGTCATATTTAATTGATGTACCTTCCAATGAGTATTCGCCGTTTGCATATTTCAAGTGGTTGCCATATGATGGATTTGAATCGTCCCACATGTATGTTTTGTCTAAATCCTCATTATTCAACTTTTTGTAACTGCCATATACATACATCATTGTACCATCTGTATAAACTCTAGGTTCTGTAGCCAATTTGTCATCCTCATACAATTTCTCAAACAAAGCCACATGTGGTGTGTTATAAGTCATTTCGCCACTTATTGTACATTTCCAATAATAGCCATCAATATATAAGAAATTGAAGAAGTATACATCACATCCGCCATCATCTCTGCTTACAGAAGCATAAGCAGCTTCACTATTATAAACTGCACCAGAATTTTTGAATTCTTTTTGGCTAACAATTTTCACATTCTCACTATTGCTGATATTACCGATTTCTTTTATAGAACCTACCACATCACTTGCTTGATTAGAATCTAATTCTATTTTGCAATATAACTCTTGATAATATGATGTAGGCCTTACTGTAGAATATTTTACATAGTACTTTTCAATAGATTCATCATAATATGTGTAGCCAGAATTGCTTACATTTTCAATCTCACCATCAGCATTGCGTTGATATGTGATTTCCCTTGAGTTAAGCGAAGACAAATAGCCCATATTTTGTTGCATGTGATAAATGTAGAAAGAGTTTGACATGTCCGATTGCGCTTTAAGTTTATACAATCGTATAAGTTGAGTTACATTCACAACCAAGCCACCAGCACCTGCACCAATTGCAGCAACGGCAATACATGCTGGAACAAATTGTAAACCAGGTATAAACAAACATACGACACCAATAATCACACCAATTCCTGCAACTATTCCACTAATAATAGATTTTATAATTTTATCATTAACTTTCGGCAGTTGTCGTGATGAAACTGTCGCCAAACCTGTAACTTCAAGCACTGAACCGCTTGCCGAGTAACTATCTTTATCATAGATAATTGCAAATCTAAATGCTGTCTTTTCATTTTTATACTTCAAAATATAATAATACAAATTAGTATAACTTTTTGTATCACCATAATTTGGAACTGTAGCATTCTGTCGATCTCCTCTATCGATCGTTGGATTATCAAGATCACTTAAATGTTTAAATGTTTGTTCTCTTTGTGCACCAGGTACAATAACTTTTTTGACGCCACTAGTGTTAGCATCAACCAACTCACCATTCTTATCTTTAAACAAAATACCAACACCAAATTTGGTATAAAGTTTTGGAGAATCTGGTTCTTCTTCATAAATAGTGTAAATAATCCTTGAAGTTGTTACACCATCTGTTGTTTCAGTTACAATGCCAACGCCAACAATGTTACCTGCATCATAAACAATAGATACGCTGTCCCATTCCGCCTGAACTGTAACTTTTTGTCCGTTTGAATTTAAATAGTCTTGTTTATTCTCACTTGCTGGTATGCAACGTTGCATAGCCCTAAAGCCTGTATAATCTTTATGCCAACCAGCGGTGTCATTCAAT
>CAKVCF010000024.1 GCA_934725795.1 uncultured Clostridia bacterium
TTTTCAATATCAACATATTAACAAACAAACGCAATTATGTCAATCAAAAACGTCATAATTTGTCGAAAATTTATCAGCAATTTGTCGATAATTTTGGTTTATTAATCAGCAGAACATTTTTGCTATAATTATCTATAAATAAGCTAGTTTTAAGAGTATTACGCACACACATACAGACGCTGTTTTTTATAAATTTTTTTAGTTTTTTTGGTAGTGATTTTTTTATTAGGCGATGTGCAAATGTGGATAACTTTACCACACCACTACATTTAGTGCGTTTCGACAAAATAATTCAAAATATTCCACAATTTTTATCCACAATTGTTGTGCACAACTCTGTGAAAATCAATGTGTACAACCTAAATTTGTGTGTGGACAACCCTATTTTTGCCCTATTTTTAGCAGATCTTATGCCAATTTTGGCTCTTTTCTTTTAAGTATACTTCATATTATATACGTATACGCGCGCAAACATAATTTAAATCCAACTTTTTAACCAATATACGCCTGCAATTGTATACACGCAAACTTAAAATAAAGTTATTCTTAATTTAAAAATGCACAATTCGTAACACTTCAATTTTCACAATGTTAAACGAACGATACAAATTTTATCTATTCGAATCACAAACAGTTTGAATAAAACAAAACATAACCAAAGCTAAAAAATAATGAAACACATCGCTATAAAACAAGTCTAATAAACATTAACGTTGTTAACCTATTATCGCAAAATAAAAGCACCTTTTGTACACATGTGCCACTACTTATTAAATATATAATAAATAAATTAAATTCATCGCGTGCACATTCTTAAATAAAAAGCGACTTTATAATAAGTTCGCGCAAACTCAAATTAGAAAACAACTTAATTAAAATTTTATTAATCAATAATAATTAATCTTATGTTAATTAACTCGTACTTTTTAATAATATAGATTATAGTAAAATGTTCGTGTAAACTTAATTTAAATAAATTTTTATATAAGTTCGCGCAAACTAAAAAAAAGATATACTATTAATAAGTTCGTGCGCATTATTAAATCTTAAGTTATCTTAAAATATAAGTAGTAAATTTAAATAAAAAATAACTTTATATATGTTCGCGCGTACGCGTATATATATGTATATAAGTAACTTAATTTTAAATATAATAAAAACAAGTTCAATTTTTAACTTAAATTTCTTGGCGTTAACGAATATAAAGAGAAATATTAAAACAAAAATAATTAAACAGCGAAAACACTAATCTAAATCTATGCATTCATTTAAACTTGGTGATTGACTTTTTCGTTTATATATAGTATAATGCAAGCATAGGAGTTAATTATGTTTTTGCTAGACCAATGGAAAAAAGTTTTAAACAGATTGGAAACCGAAGTAACAGCAGTAACTTTCGATTTATGGATTAACACACTAACCCCAATCCAATACGCAAATGATGAACTTATTTTAATGGCACCAAGTGTAACTGCAAAAAACCAAGTTAATCAACCAGGCATATTTGAAAAGATAACCAAATGTGTTAGGGAAGAATTTAATTCATACACTTTTGTTCGTGTAACTGAAAAACAAGAGTACGAAGAAAATATCCGTAAGCAGGACGAAGAACTTGAAAAGATTATGTCCAATGTAACAAATCTTAAATCAAAGTTTAATCCAAAATACACTTTTGATGCGTTTGTTGTTGGCAAATCAAATCAGGTTGTTTGTGCAGCAATGCAAAATGTGGCTGAACATCCAAGCGAAAAATTTAATCCACTTTTCATCTATGGTGGTGTTGGTCTTGGTAAAACTCACTTGTTGCATGCGGTTGGTAACTATTTAAACGCTCATAGGCCAGACCTTAACGTGCTTTATGTTACTTGTGAAAAGTTTACAAACGATTATGTAGATTCAATCCGTAAAGGCAAAGACAATTCAAATAACGATTTTAGAGAAAAATACCGTAACGTAGATGTGCTTATGATTGATGATATACAATTCATCAGTAACAAAATGGGCATTCAGGAAGAATTCTTCCACACATTTAACGATTTATATCAAAACAATAAACAAATTATCATAGCTTCTGACCGTTCACCAAAAGAGATGACCGCGTTGGAAGAACGTTTGCGCAGCCGTTTCAGTTCAGGCCTTATTCAAGATATCCAAGAACCAGACTATGAAACCAAAGTTGCAATTATAAAAAAGAAGTGCAGCCAAGAAGGTTATTTGGTTGACGAAGATGTTGTAGATTTTATTGCACAAAAAACAGGCACAAACATTCGTGAAATGGAAGGCATACTTAGTAAAGTTGTTTTCTATAGCGGTTTGCTTGGTAAAACTCATGCAAGTATGGACGATGCTCGTGAAGCTCTTAAAGATTATGTTGAAGAAGAAAAAACAAATCTCAATGCTGAAAAGATTATGAACACTTGTTGCGACTTCTTCAAAATCAGCAAAGAAGATTTAATTGGTAAAAAGAAAAATAAAGAAATTGTTGAACCAAGGCAATTATGCATTTACCTTATCAACGACATGTTAAATATTCCACTTACAGCTATCGGCGATTTGTTTGGTGGTAGGGATCATACAACAATCATGCATGCAAGGGATAAAATCAGTAATCAAATCAAAGTTAACCCACATATTAAAACTTTGGTAAATGATATTCGCAGCAGACTGTTGAAATATTAGAAACCAATTTTTAAATAAAAAATCAAATTAAAAAACACAACACAAAAATAAAAAATAATTAAAAAAGCAGGCAAAACACCTGCTTTTTTGTTAATTTTGTTTATGTTTGCAACAAAAATTATTTTTTATTAGCAAAAAGATATTTTTTATAAATATTAATAACGATTTTTTATCTAACTAAATTTTTTTACACTTACGTAAAACAATAGATTGAAAAAACAAACAAATAATTAATCTTAAACTTTTGTAACATCAAAACAATAGAACATAATTTTGTTTAAGTTTGACAACTATGTTATTAGATTTAAACTTTCATAGTTGTATAGACAAAAGATTAAAACAAAAAAATAAAAAAGCAACCATTAAACAGGGCTGCCATTTTTTATTTCAATTATATTTGCTTTAAAGTTTATATGTGGCAAAGCGGTGCAAGTGATAAGTGTTTGATATTGCTTTGTCAGGTTTAGCAGACGATTCTGCCTATCATCATCAAGTTCACTTAAAACATCGTCAAGCAATAAAACTGGATATTCACCAATTTCTTGCTTTATAACTTCCATAAGTGAAAGTTTAACAACCAATGCAACAGTGCGCTGTTGACCTTGACTTGCAAATTGTCTGCAATCCAAATTATTGATTTTAAATATTACATCATCACGGTGTGGTCCAACACAAGTGTAACCTAATTCCAATTCTTTGTTTAAATTTTTATCAAACTGATTTTGTAAATCATCTTTTATGGAAATGTTTTCTTGCTTTTTATAACTGTATTCAATATCTAAATTTTCATCAATAGTTATTGTTTTGTGTATGTTTTTTGCAAAAATTTTTAATTTATCAATAAATTCAATGCGTTTTTCAATTATTTTTTCAGCAATTTCAATTAATTGTGGAGTAAATAATTTAAGTTGTTCTATCTTTGTTTGTGCAGTATCAAAACTTTTTAGTATTGCATTTCGTTGTTTTAAAACTTTATCATATCTTAAAAGATTATACAAATACGGTTTATCAAATTGGCTTATTGAAACGTCTAAAAAGTTACGCCTATCTTCTGGCACTTCCTTAATTAACTTCATTTCATCAGGGCTAAAGTATACTACAGATAAAATACCAACAAGTTCAGTAAGTTTTAAAATGTTCAAGTTGTTAATCTTTATTGCTTTTTTGTTTGCTTTATCTAAAAACATTTTTATGTTTTTGTTTCCAGCTTTGCACACAAAGTCCACATCAATACGTGAACGTTCCTCACCAAATTTTATCAACTGTTTTTCTTTGCTATTCTTTGGACTTTTACCAACACTAACAAGATACAAACTTTCCAACATATTTGTTTTGCCCTGTGCATTTTTGCCAACAACAAAATTTACACCATCTTTAAATTCTACTTGTGCGTTGGTGTAATTGCGGAAATTATTAAGTTCAAGTTTAGTGATTTTCATTTATTTTATTATATATTTTTATTAAAATTTTGTCAATATTATAAAATTATAAAGAAAAAACATTATAAAATTAAATATTAAAAAATATTTTTATTAATTCAAAAATAAAACAGCTATAAAATTATTAATAAATTATTTACAAAAAAAATAGGTGTTAAATAATTGAAACATTAATTTAATCAAACATCTCTTTTCGCGCGTGCGCGCGCACGCGCGTATACGCGTATATATAATGATAGAAAAAACTGTAAATATTTCTTTTTTAATAAACTTTATATTAATTACAATAAATCATTAATTTTGTAAATAGGTAATTTATTTATTTGATATAAAAAAATATTTAATTAAATTTTTTAATAATTAAATTAATAATTATTTTATATTTTAATTAAATATTCAATATTTTATTTTATTGGATTTAATTTAGGTAAATTTTTTCCACGAGGATATTGTTTTGGTGTAGATTTAATTTTTTCTACAACAATTATATTTCTTTCACCTTGGTTGTTTGGCAAATCAAAATGTAAAATTTGTTTAACCTTTCCACCTAAAATTGATATAGCATTTTTTGCTTCTTCAATTTCTTCTTCAGCACTGCTTCCTTTATATGCCAACACCATACCACCAACTTTTACAAGTGGTAAAAGGTATTCAAGCAAAGTATTTAATCTTGCAACCGCCCTAGCAACTGCTACATCAAATTTTTCTCTGTTATTTAAAGCAAAATCTTCAGCACGCGCATGTATGTTTGTTGTCTCTATTCCAAGTTCAACAATCAGTTCATTTAAAAAGTTGATTCTCTTATTTAAACTGTCTACCATTGTAAGGTTTATGTCAGGCCTTACAATTTTAAGTGGTAAACTAGGAAATCCCGCCCCTGTGCCAACATCTACCATTCTTGCATTTTGTGGTATAATGTCAACAGGTAAAATACTATCTAAAAAATGTTTATCAAACACTTGGTCTTTTTCAGTGATTGCGGTAAGGTTAACTTTTTCATTATATGAGACAAGTTTTTCAAAATACAAATTGAAAATATTCTCATTATCTTTAATTAATTTTTCTTGTTTTTCAATATTCATATAATAAAACACCTGTTTTTACTATTTTAAAGTGATTTTTGTTAATTTTTTAAAATATTTTTAATAATTTTTTTTGTTTTTATTTAACCATATAAAAATTTAAATTAAATAATCAAAATAAAATTTGCATCAATCATTAAACTTTGTTAAATATAATTTTTAAGTTTTAACCACACCAACAACACATTAATGTCTGCTGGGCTAACGCCGTCAATACGCTTTGCTTGACCAAGTGTGGATGGATTAAACTTATTCAATTTTTGCCTTGCTTCCAAACGTAAGCCACCAATTTGGTTGTAATCAATATTTGGTAAAGCAAGGTTCTCTGTTTTTTGTTGCTTCAAAATAAGTTCTTTTTCTTGCTTGATATATCCATCATATTTAATTTCAGTATTAACATAACTTAACACATTATCAGGTATATCATTAAACAAATCAAATTCATTTTTAACATCAAAAATGTCAATGTTATTTCGCTTAATAACTTCCTTTAATGTGAGGCCAGATTTAGGCATGCTTTCATTTTTACTTTCAAACAAATGACGTAATTTTTCAGGATTACACATTGTGCTTAAAGATTGATATACTTGTTCAATTTGTGCTAATTTTTTGGTAAATAATTTGTATTGTTTGGAACTTACAAGCCCTAAATTGTGGCCAATTTCTGTTAAACGAATATCACAGTTATCTTGCCTTAAAGTTAAGCGATATTCTGCACGGCTTGTCATCATGCGGTATGGCTCAATTATATCTTTTGTAACCAAATCATCAACAAGCACACCAATATATGCCTGATCTCTGCCTAACACAAAAGGAGGTTTTTTATCAACATATCTTTCAGCATTTATACCTGCAATTATTCCTTGTGCAGCAGCTTCTTCGTAACCGCTTGTGCCATTGATTTGTCCAGCAAAGAAAAGTCCATTTATCTTTTTGCTTTCCAAATTGTTTTTAAGTTCGGTTGCATTAATGCAGTCGTATTCTATAGCATAAGCAAAACGCATAATTTTAACATTTTCAAAACCAGGAATGAGTCTATACATTTTTCTTTGCACATCACTTGGCATACTGCTTGAAATGCCTTGAACATAAATTTCATCAGTGCTTGCACTTTCTGGCTCTAAAAATAATTGATGACGTTCTTTATCTGCAAAACGCATAATTTTATCTTCAATACTAGGACAATATCTAGGGCCAATACCATGAATTTTGCCTGAATATAGTGGTGCACGGTCAATATTTGCTCTTATACAATCATGCATCGCTGTGGATGTATAACCTAAATAACAAGGCAGTTTATTCTTAACTCTCTTCCCAGTAGAGCTGAAACTTACATTCAAATCATCCCCAGGTTGAATTTCAAATTTAGAAAAATCAATACTCTTTTTGTCAACACGTGCTGGTGTGCCAGTTTTAAAACGTCTTATTTCAATGCCTAAATCCATAAGTGATTTTGTAAGCATTGTACTTGGTTCAAATCCATTTGGTCCTGTGTGTTTTGTAAAATCACCAATAATAATTTTGCTGTTTAAGTATACGCCTGTGGCAACCACCACTGCATCGCATTTAAAGGTTTCACCCATGCTGTTTTTAACACCAACAACTTTATCATCTTCAACTAAAATTTGTGAAATTTCGCATTGTAAAACATCAAGATTTTTTTGGTGTTCAATTGTTTTTTTCATTTCGGTATGATAGACAACTTTGTCAACTTGTGCACGCAAAGATTGCACTGCTGGTCCTTTGCCAGAGTTAAGCATGCGCAACTGCAACATTGCCTTGTCAGCGTTTTTACCCATCTCTCCACCAAGCGCGTCAACTTCACCAGCTAATTGTCCTTTTGCTGTGCCGCCAACACTAGGGTTGCATGCCAAAAAAGCAATGCTGTCTAAATTAAGTGTGGTAAGCAAAGTTTTCTTTCCAAGGCGTGAAAGAGCTAAGCATGCTTCACTTCCAGCATGCCCACTGCCAATAACAACTGTATCATAACTATCTACAAAGTTTTCGATCATACTTATATTTATCTTCTTTTTCAATTTGTTTTTTCTTGTTCGTAACTAAAATATTATAGCATATATTTAAAAATTTTCAATTATTTGCGTAAATATAATGGTTTAAATTTTTTAAATTTTAAAAATTGATATTGTTTTCCATGAAAAAAGTAAAAAATCCTAACTTTTTGTAAATAATTAGGATTTTAATTTATTGTTGTTTTTAGATGAGTGAGTCAAATAGTAATAGTAAAATTGTCTTTTTCCTTAAACTATTTTCCTAAGCAGAATTTGCTAAATATTTTATCAATAATCGCTTCATTGCTTGTTGTTCCGCTTATCTCACCAAGTGTCAACCAAGCCTGTTTAATTTCAGTACTCAAAATATCCATTGTGGCAAAATTAAATATTTTAACAACATTATCAAGTAAACTTAAAGTTCTGTTTATACACTCTATATGGCGCATATTTGTAAGGTATAGTCCATTATCTAGTGTTTTTGTGCCGATTGATTCGTTAAAGATTTCTTGTTTTAACAATTCAATATTTTCACCAGTTTGTGTACTAACACATAGATAATTTTCTTTGTCTTTTGGTGTAAACAAATCACTTTTGTTAAAGATTGGAATATGTGGTTTGTTTGTTTCGATATTGTTGATATTGTCCTTATCACTTACCAATAAAACAAGGTCTGCATTGTTTAAAGCCTGTTTTGCCCTGTCGATACCAATATTTTCAACAATGTCATTGCTTTCATGTATACCAGCTGTGTCAAACAGTCTAAATATTATACCATTATATTCATATTCTGCTTCAACAACGTCCCTTGTTGTACCAGCAATATTTGTAACAATTGCTTTTTGTGAACTTGTTAAAGCATTTAACAAACTTGATTTACCAACATTTGGAGCTCCAACAATTGCAACATTTACACCGTT
>CAKVCF010000025.1 GCA_934725795.1 uncultured Clostridia bacterium
GCAGGGGCAGTGCGTAATTTAGATCCAAAAGAAACAGCAAAACGTATGTTGGACTTTTTCTGCTATGACGTGTTGGCAGTTGATGGCAAGCAATTTGCCACACAAACTGAAATGCATAACTTTATTGTTGAGCAGGGCTTTAAAACTGGCGATTATTTTAAAATTCTTTCTTCAATTGAACAAGCCAAAACTGAAATTAACCATATCGACAAAGTTAAAGAGAATTTAGACGTTATGATTGACGGTATGGTAATCAAGGTTAACGATTGCACAAAACGCGAAGAAATTGGCTACACTGAAAAATTCCCTAAATGGGCAATGGCGTTTAAATTTAAACCTATTGAACAATCAACAATTTTGCGTGATGTTATTTGGCAAGTTGGCAGAACTGGTAAAATAACACCTATTGCAGTGCTTGACCCCGTTGAACTTTCTGGTGCAACAGTTAGTAGAGCGACATTAAACAATACACAAGATATTGAACGTAAAAACATAAGTATCAATAGTCGCATTTTCGTGCGCCGCAGCAATGAAGTTATTCCAGAAGTTATGGGCTTGGCAGAAAGAGCCGATAATGCGCAAGAGATTGTAGCCCCTTCAATTTGTCCAAGTTGTGGTCAGCCACTTAAAACTATTGGTGCAAATTTATTCTGCGTTAACCATAAAGGTTGTTTTGACCAAATTATTGATAGATTAACGCATTTTGTTTCACGCGATGCATTTAACATTGAAGGGTTGAGTGAAAAAACACTTAAATTGCTTTTTGATAAATTTAAAATAGCTTATCCTTATGAACTGTTCAATTTAACTGCTGATATGTTGGTTGGTTTGGAAGGTTTTAAAGATAAAAAGATAACCAACTTGATTGATAGCATAAACAAAAGCAAAAATATAGAGTGGTCCAACTTTATATTTGCTTTAGGGATTATGAATATTGGCAAAAAAACCGCTTACACATTAAGCAAAATTTACCCTGATTTAGCATCTTTGCAAGCAACAAGTGTTGATGACCTTATTTTAATAGACGATATTGGTGCAATAGTTGCTACAAGCATAGTTGAATATTTTGCTGACGCAGATAATATTGAAAATATTAATAAATTGTTTGATGCAGGTGTACAAATAACAAAGCCACAGACAACTGAAACAAATGCAAACTTTGCAGGTAAAACCATTGTTTTAACTGGCACTTTAAATAATTTTACTCGTCCTGACTTAACAAAGAAATTGCAAAATATAGGTGCAAATGTAACCAGCAGTGTAAGCAAAAACACAGATATGGTTATTGTTGGCAGTGATGCTGGCAGCAAATTGGCAAAAGCACAACAACTTGGCATACGTATTGTGATGGAAGAAGAGTTGTTGGAAATGCTTAAATAATTTGTTTAATAATTTGCCTTAAAACCTGATTATAAAAGTGGCTAAATTTTATTTACATTGCTATATGGTTTGTTGGCTAACAAACAGTTGACAATTATTTTAAAATTGCCTATTGACAAGCTAACAGTTTTGTGTGATAATAAAAGCATTGAGAGGTGTTTATATGAATCGCACAAATTTTACAGCCATTGTTCCACCAGAAACAAAATTGGCTATTATAAGAAAAATTCCAGCATATCTTAACCAAAAATGCAATGCAAGTTACTATCATTTGCAAAACTCAGACACATTTATAGTTGATTTGATGGATGAAGAAGGCGTATTTTTAGCTGAGTTAGTTTTTAGTGATAAAGGCGTAACATTGGTTGAAAAACCAGCTAAAAAACTTAAAATTGATGTTAAAGGTTTAACCGACCTTTGGACAGAAGAATTGATTGAAAACTTTGGTTCAAACTATTTGGATTATTTGAACAGCACAAAGCGTAAAGATGAATTTACTTTATAATATTGTGAAGTGATAAAACTAAGTTCAAATTTAATTAATCCCTTACATAATATTTGCTATTTGTAAGTATATTAAAGCATTATATAAGTTTTAAATATTTAAAAACACACCTATTTTGTTTTGAATTTGGTGTGTTTTTTTGTTATAATGTTTACACTTTGAAATTGAAAAAACCAAAAATCAAATCTTGATTGGTTTTAACTTACAAATGGGGAAATATGATAAATTTTAAAGAAATAGAAATTGCTGGCTTTAAATCATTTGCCGATGCAACCAAAATCAGTTTTGACGGTGGCATAACTGCTATTGTTGGTCCAAACGGTTGTGGTAAATCAAATGTCAGCGATGCAATACGTTGGGTGCTTGGTGAACAATCTAGCAAAGCCTTGCGTGGTAAGAGTATGCAAGACGTTATTTTTGCTGGCACTGAAAAGAGAAAGAAACTCAGTTATTGTGAAGTTTCACTTGTTTTTGACAACACACAAAAATGGTTTAACATTGATTTAGACGAAGTTACTTTAACCCGTAAATTATACCGCAGCGGTGAAAGTGATTATATGATAAACAAAAAGCCTTGCAGGCTTAAAGATATTCGTGATTTGCTTTATGATAGCGGTATTGGTAAAGACGGTTATTCAATTATCGGTCAAGGTAGAGTGGACGAAATCATTCAATCAAAGCCAGAAGATAGACGTGCCATTTTTGAAGAAGCCGCAGGTATTGCAAAATATAAAGCCCGCAAAACAGAAACTGAAAATCGTCTTGTGCGTGTGCGTGATAATTTAAGCCGTGCAGGGGACATTATCACCGAAGTTGAACGTAGGCTTGGGCCACTTAAACGCCAAAGCGAAGATGCTAAAAAATATTTAGAATATCGCGACCAACTTAAACAAAAAGAAATCAATGCTTATGTTTATCAATTTGACCATGCAGCACAAACCAAAAACGAAATCAGCGTCAAATTGCAAGGCTATAATGATAATTTGAATATTTTAACCAACAGTTTAGAAACTGAACAAGCAAAATATGATAAATCATTGAACGAAATTGACCAATTAGATAAGCGCTCTGCTGAAATTCATGATAAATTGCTTGCTGCTAACATCAGTTTGGAAAAGAAGCAAGGCGACACTCGTTTGCTTAACGAACAAACACGTTATTTAAAAGAGCAAATTGACCGTTTAACCAGCCAAATTGACGCATTAAATATGGACATTAACCAAAAATCAGCATTTGTAAACAATGCAACTGCGCTTTGTGATGAAGAAAAGCAAAATCTTAACAAATTGCACAACGAAGCACAAGATTTAAGCCAAAAACACTTAACTTTGATTGATGACCTTACTAAAAACGAAACAGAGAAGGAAGAAAATCAACGCAGTTTGATTGATAACCTTGCAAAACTTACCGATATTAAGGCAAACCTTTCAGCTTATATCGCAAAACGCGATACCATGCTTGAAAACGTTAAGACTGACACTGAAAAATTAACAGCACTTCAAACTGAACAAGCCAATTTAACTGAGCAAGTTAAACTTTTATCAGTGGAAGTTGAACGTCTTAACAAAACCAAGCAAAGCAAAGATGCATCTAACGCACAAATCAGCAAACAAATTGAAAGTTTAACTGAGCAAATGGAAAATTTGGCTGAATCAATTTATGCAATCAAAACAGGCATTTCTAACGATACAAACCGCAAAAATATTCTTGCCAACTTGCAAGCCGATTTTGAAGGTTATCAATTTGCTGTTAAACGTTTGATGCAAGATAGCAAAACCAATTCAACCTTAAATTCAGCAATCAAAGGTGTTGTTGGCAACATTATTTCAGTTGAACCTAAATTTTCAACAGCCATTGAAATTGCTTTAGGCGGTAGCATACAAAACATTGTTACAAAAGACGAAAACGATGCAAAAACACTTATTGCATATTTAAAACAAGCGCATCTTGGGCGTGCAACTTTCTTGCCTATCAGCGCAGTTAAGCCACGTTCTTTGTCAGGGCAAGATAGGCAATACCTTAATACCACTGGTTGCCTTGGCGTTGCAAGTGAAATTGTTAAATGCGAGCCAGTCTATCGCAGTGTTATTGATAGTTTGCTTGGCTCAACAGTTGTGTGCGATAATTTAGATAATGCTGTATTCCTTGCAAAACGTTCGGGCTATGCTTTCCGTATTGTTACCCTTGAAGGCGATTTATTATCTCCACAAGGCAGTATGTCGGGCGGTAGCAAAAAGAGCAACGATAGTTCACTTTTAAGCAAAGAAAGTGAAATCAAGGCTTTGGAACAAAACATTGCAAACAAAACAGCAGAACTCCGCGGGCTTGAAAAGGAATATTTATCTGTTAATGAAAAACTTGAAAAGCTTAAAACTTTGCTTTCAACTGAAAATGCTGAAATGCAAACAATCAACAGTGAATATTATAGCAAAAACGCAGGGCTTGAAAATAACAAGGCTAAGTTAGAACAACTTAACGAAGATATTTTCACATATCAAAGCCAAATTAAAGTTGCAACCAACATTGTTAAGGAACTTAACACACAAATCAACTCTATTGACCAAGTTGAACTTGATTATACACAAACTCAAGCAAAAGTAGGTGAGTTTAATGCCAACAATAAAAATGCGTATGAAGAACTTAAATCACGTAGGGACGAATATCAAGAAGCATTAACCGCATCACGTATTAAAATTGCAGCAACCGAAGAAAAAATCAAATCTCTTGAAAAAGATATTGAACAATATTCAACTGATATTGTTACAACAAAACAAACAATAGAGCGTTTGAATAACGAATTGTTAAGCCAAATGCGTGTTTATGATGAAGCAATCAACCTTAATAGGTCAAAGAATGAAAATAACGAGATAGACACGTTAAAACAAGAGATTGAAGATTTAAACACAAAGATTGGCCAGTTTGACGAGTTCAAACAAACCTTAATGCGCGAGTTGAAAGATTTGGACGATAAAAAGACAGTTTTAACCGCTGACATTGCCAAATTGAACAACAAAATTTATCAAGAAGAAACAAGGCTTCAAAAGGTTGATATTGATATTGAAAATATGCAAGAACGTATTTATGAAGAATACGAACTTACATATAACGATTGTCAATCACTTAAACAAATTGACGAAGATTTTGACCTGAAAGATACTTTAATTCAAATTAACAAAATCAAAAATCAAATAAATGCCTTAGGCTACGTAAACATAAATGCTATAGAAGAATATAAGGCTGAAGGGGCAAGATACGAAGAAATGTCTGCCCAAGTTGAAGACCTTAAAAAAGCAGAAGAAGACGCTGTTAATATTATTAAGGACTTGTCAAAAGAAATGCTTGATAAATTCAACACAGAATTTGAACAAATTCAAGCAAACTTCACTAAAGTGTTTAAAGAATTGTTTGGTGGCGGCAATGCAAGGCTTGAAATCTTGCCAAGCGAAGATCCACTCACCGCAGGTATTGAAATTATTGCTCAACCACCAGGCAAAATGCTTAGCAACATAACATTGCTTAGTGGTGGTGAAAAAACAATGACCGCTATTGCAATCTTGTTTGCAATCTTAAAACTTAAACCAATGCCATTCTGTTTCTTGGACGAAATTGAAGCAGCATTGGACGATGCAAACATTGAACGTTACGCACAATATTTAAAACGTTTCAGTGATGAAACACAATTCATTGTTATCACTCACCGTAAGCCAACAATGGAAGTTGTTGACACTTTGTATGGTGTTACAATGGAAGAAAAAGGCGTAAGTAAAATAGTGTCTGTTAAACTTAGCGATGCTGTTAAACTTACAGCAGACCAAGCACAAGATAAAGATGAAATAAAAGGCTAAATACACAGCATATAGGGCTGTGTATGCCTTTTGCTGTAATCTTAAAAACCACAAAATTTGGTTAAAAGATTATTGTAAAAGCAAAAATATAAAAAACACAAATCAGCACAAAGGCTCAATTAAAAGGAACAACAATGGGTATTTTTAAAAAATTTTTTGAAAAACTTAAATATGCTTTCAAACGTACAGAATTGGACGAAGATTTTTACGATGAACTGGAATCAATTTTGGTTTCAAGTGATATGGGCGTTGAAACAGCAATGGATATAATGGACGAATTGCGCGACACTTGCAAAAAGAAATTGATAAAAGACACTGAACGTGCAGAAAAGGAATTGAAAAATATTTTAATTGAAAAACTTGATGCTGAAAAAGTGGAATTTAAATATCCTTTAATTATCACAGTTGTTGGCGTCAATGGTGTTGGCAAAACAACCACAATAGCTAAAATGACAAAGTATTTCCAATCACAAAAGAAGTCTGTTTTACTTGCCGCAGGCGATACTTTCCGTGCCGCAGCAACCGAGCAACTTAATATGTGGGCTGAAAGGCTTAAAACCAAAATTGTAAAACAAGGCGAAGGGGCAGACAGTGCTTCGGTTGTGTTTGATGCAATTGCAAGCATGAAAGCAAAAAACATTGATGTGCTTATTGTTGACACAGCAGGCAGACTTCACACAAAAACCAACCTGATGAAGGAACTTGAAAAAATCAACACTATTGTTAACCGTGAGTATCCAGAAGCACACAAACTTAATTTGATTGTGCTTGATGCGTCAATTGGTCAAAATTCTATTGCGCAAGTTAAAGCGTTTAAAGATAGCGTGAATATTGACGGCATTGTGCTTACCAAACTTGACGGTACAGCAAAAGGTGGCGTGGTGTATCCAATTATAAACGACCTTCAAGTGCCAATCCTTTTCACTGGCTTTGGTGAAGGTGTGGACGATTTATCAGTGTTTAACGCTGAAAACTTTGTTAATAAAATTTTAATGTAGTTTAAGACAAATTAAAGGGTAGATATGAATATAGAAGAAAGGGTTAGAATTGCAGTTTTAGTTAAATATTACGGTAAACTGCTTACTGAAAAGCAAAGCACGATAATTGCAATGTATGTTGACAACAATTTGTCGCTGGCAGAAGTGAGTGATGAACTTGGTGTTTCACGTCAGGCTGTTAAAGATGCGTTAGACAAAGCATTATCTTCACTTGAAAAGTATGAACAAGTTTTAGGCTTTGTTGCAAGGGACGAAAAATTAAAGCAAACAATTGAAAACAAACCTTTAACCAATATTGATATGGCAACAAGGTTTGAAATTTTATCAATTTTGGAGGACAATTAATGGGATTTTTTCAAAATTTAAGTGATAGACTTAACCATATTTTCAGCAAAATGACAAAGCGTGGCAAGTTAACACAACTTGAAATTAAAGAAGCTATGCGTGAAATCCGCGTAGCACTTTTGGAAGCAGATGTTAACTATTCTGTTGCCAAAGATTTTTGCGCGCGTGTTAGTGAAAAAGCCCTTGGTGAAGAAATTTTAAAAAGCCTTACACCAACACAACAAGTTATCAAAATTGTTAGGGAAGAATTAACCTCATTGATGGGTGGTGAAAATCAAAAACTTAACATTGCACCAAAGCCACCAACAGTTATTATGATGTGTGGTTTGCAGGGGAGTGGTAAAACCACAATGTGTGGCAAATTGGCACTCAAACTTAAAAAAGAAGGCAAAAAACCACTTTTGGTTGCGTGCGATATTTACCGTCCAGCCGCAATAGACCAACTTAAAGTTTTAGGCAAATCAATCCAAATTGATGTGTTTGAACGTGGCACACAAAATCCAACAAAAACAGTTAAAGAAGCCATTGCTTATGCTGAAAAATTTGCACTTGATATGGTGATTGTCGATACCGCTGGCCGCTTGCAAATTGACGAAAAATTGATGGAAGAATTAAAAGATATCAAAACAGCTGTCAATCCAACTGAAATTTTGCTTGTAATTGATAGCATGATTGGTCAAGAAGCGGTTTCAGTTTCAACTGCATTTAATGATGCACTTGATGTTACTGGTGTTGTGCTTACAAAAACAGACGGCGACACACGTGGCGGTGCTGCACTTTCAATACGCCAAGTTATTGGCAAACCTATTAAATTTGTAGGTGTAGGCGAAAAATTAACTGACCTTGAAC
>CAKVCF010000026.1 GCA_934725795.1 uncultured Clostridia bacterium
TGGCGAATCTCTGCCACAGTCTCTTCCTTCATTATTTGTTTAGTAATTTGTTTAGGCAAAGTATGCTTTTTAATTTTATTGAACAAATCTAATAATGTTTGTGAATAATTATCGTCAAGCATTTTGTCTTCGTCATGCAAAGATTCAATTAATTTTTTTAGCTTTAAAATTTGCTCAGGTGTTAAGTCTAAATAAGCTACTTGCTCTGTTATTGTTACTTCTTTCATAGCAGACTCCTTAAACATACTTAAATTATATATTTATGATATCACTTTTATCAAATGCTGTCAATATTGTTAAAATAAAAACAACGCTTAAAGTTGTTGTATTATAATTTCTAAATAATTTAATAAAAAAGAGCAAATTAATTGCTCTTAATGTTTTTCAAATTTGTTTTGCAACCTCTTTTCTAAATTTTTGATTGTTGGAAGTTCGGTGTTTTTTAATTGTTCTTCCAAATCCCAATTTTTTGGTTTTTCGTTTTTATTAAACCATTTTGCCCCGTTCTTTAACCAATTATTTCTGGCTGTGGCAAAGGTTACATTTTTAAATTCTATATCGTCAAAACCAAATTCCACTTCACAGCAAGGGCAAATATCATAAGAAGCCTCTAAATATTCATCGTATGGTGTTTCATCCAGTCTTCAAATCCGCAAACTGGACAAACAATCTTTTTATTGTCTTTGCTTTTAGACAAATTTACTTCAACAATTTTATCAACATCATTTTTATGTGTTTTGTTAAATGATTTATTTTTCACAATCAATCTCCTATGCGCTTTGTTATAATCCATAAAATTGTGCCACACAAACAAAAAAATGTATACCTTTTTACCCAGTATACATTTTTTAAAATACCTTAACTTTGCTCAAATTAATGCAGCAGTTTTTCTGCTCTGCCTATCAACATTCAAAACAACGCCTATTGCGGACATAAATACTAAAAGTGAAGTTGAGCCAGCGCTGATAAACGGCAACGGCAAACCTGTTGGCGGAATACTGCCAGATACAACTGCAATGTTTAAGATAACTTGTATGCTTATGATTGCACCAATACCAAAGCATAAGAAGGCAGAAAATTTATTATCAGCTGACAAACCAACTTTAAAAATTGTGATAATAAGCACAGCAAAAACAGCAACAAGGCATAAACAACCTATAAAGCCTAATTCTTCTGCTATTATGGAAAAGATAAAGTCGCTTTCACTGAACGGCAAAAACAGTTCGGCTTGGCGGCTGTTAAAAAGCCCAACGCCCCATACTCCACCGCTGCCGATAGCGTATAACGACTGAATAAGTTGATAACCTTCATCAAGTGGATTTTGCCAAGGATTAATAAATGCCACAATTCGGTTTAAGCGGTATGGCTCTGCAACAATCAGCAATACAACCAACGCTGCCGCTGGAATAGTAAGCAAGCTAAACACTTTAAGCCTTAATCCGCCAACAAACATCATAAAAATGAGTGTAAATGCCACGCACATTGTGATTGACATATTTGGCTCTAACATAATCAGCAAACAATATAGTCCGCCACATGCCAAAGTTATGATAATGTTTTTTAGTTTAGAAAGTTTGTCGCCATCACTTAAAAAACCTGCCAAAAAGAAAACCAAACAAAATTTTGCAATTTCACTTGGCTGCATTGTAAGTGAGCCTATACCTATCCAACGTGTTGCTCCATAACTTGTGCGTTTAAGCCCTGGCACAAAAACAAGGCACAAAAACACCAAACCAACGATATAAAACAACCAATAAAGTTTTTTATAAACCTTGTGATTAATAAATAAACACACCACCAACCCTACAAAGCCTATAACAACACCGATTATTTGCTTTTTAAGATAAAAATAAGGGTTGTGATATTGCACTGTTGCCGCATATTTACTTGCACTAAAAACCATAACGCAGCCAAAAATTGCAAGTGCCAAAGTGCAAATTAAAATAATGATACTATTTCGTTTTTGCTTCAACATAGGCTGTTACCAAATTGTTAAAATCTTTGCCACGTTCAACATAGTTTTCATATTGGTCGTAACTGGCACTTGATGGTGAAAACAAAACCGTATCTCCCGCTTTTGCCTGTGAGCAAGCAAATTCAAATGCGGCAGCTAAATTTTTAAACTTTGCAAATTTATGTGTTTTGTTTGCTTGTTCCAAAACTGACGCAATCTCGCCAAACGCCACAACTTGCTTTACCTTTTTATTAAGCCTTGCAAAAAATTGGTTATAATTAAGCCCTTTATTTGAACCGCCTAAAATAAGGATTATTGGTGTATCAACTGCCTCAATGCTGGCTATGGTTGATGCTATATTTGTTGATTTGCTATCATTAATGAAATTGATTTGATTTTTGCTTGCAACTGCTGTGTTTCTAAATGCTGCGGGCTGAAAGTTGATAAGTGCCTGCTTGATTTTTGACACTGGCAGTTTATACATGCTAGCATAGCACACCGCACACATAACGTTTAAAATATTGTGTTTGCCTTTTAATTTAAGTTTGTTTACATCCACCACTTTTTGTTGATGAAGATAAATTGCCCCTTTGCGATAATAAACATCTGCCAAATGGCGATAAGAATATGTAACAATATTGCAAGGTGTGGTTGGATGGATTTTGTCGTCCAAATTTACAACTGCATAATCGTTTGGTTTTAAATTTGCAAAGATATTATATTTCAGTTTGCTATATTCTGCCATGGTTTTGTGGCGAATAAGATGGTCTGGCTGAATGTTTAAAATTGTGGCAACGTGTGGTGCAAAACTAGACGCATGCTCCAACATAAAACTGCTAACTTCTGCAACCATTATGCGGTTTTTGCCTTCTAACACAGCACGGGACATTGCATAACCATTATTGCCGCATGCCACTGCCCTATGTTTTTGATTTAAAATTGAAGCAATAAGTTCCACTGTGGTTGTTTTACCGTTTGTGCCTGTTACTGCAACCAATTTTTTAGCAAAATGAGAAGCAAATTCCATTTCACTCATCACTGGCACATTATGTTTTGCCGCTAAAAGCAAGTTAGGGTTGTCCTTTTCTATGGCTGGTGAAACTATAATTAAATCGATATTTTGAATAAAATTTTCATTGACAGCCTGCACAACAAAACAATTTCTAAGGCGGCGCGAAGTTAAGCGCGATAAATCATCGTCAAACAAAAAAACGTTTGCTTTATGCTTTAACAGCAGTTTGCTTGCCCACTCGCCAGACATACTTAAACCATAAACCAAAACCTTTTTGCCTTTAAGTGCAAAAGTTTGCTTTAAATCTGCCTTATTTTTTAAATTCATATTTCACCTTTTAATGCTAACTTTATAATTAGTTTGTTTACAAATTAATGTATTTTTAAGTTTAAACAAATATCACAAAAGGTAAAAAATAATACAAATTAAGCCAACACAAAATGTGATTGCTGAATACAACACCACAATTTTAGGTTCTGTCAAGCCAGACATTTGCAAATGATGATGAAATGGTGCCATTTTAAACACACGTTTTTTGCTGATTTTAAACACCAACACTTGCAAAATAACTGAAAAGGCTGAAAACACAAAGCAGATGCCTAGCACAAGCACCAAAAGTTCAAGCCCTAATAGGCAAGCCGATGCACCAATATATCCGCCTAAACAAAGAGAGCCAACATCGCCCATAAATATTGTTGCTTTAAAGCTGTTAAACAGCAAAAAGCCTAATATCGCACCCATAAATGAAGCGGACATCATATTGACATTTTGAATGTTGGTTAAAATCTTGCCAGTTTCTCCATTCAAATAAAGTTGGTTACCAATAATTGTTGTTATTGCAATAAACATAAGTAAATAAACAAAACTTGTGCTACCAGCAAGCCCGTCCAAACCGTCTGTTAAATTAACACTATTTGTAGTGGCAACCAAAACCAGCACAACAAAAGGAATTATAAACCATTTTAAATCAAAAGTTTTTTCACCAAACAGCAAAAAAATTTTGCCATTTTGAGTGCCAAAATAAATGAAAAATGCAAAAATTAAGGCTATACCAACTTGTCCTATAACCTTTTGATATGCACGTAAACCTAAGTTTTGCTTATATTTGATTTTTAAGTGGTCGTCCATAAAACCAAGCACGCCAAAAAACAATGCAACTAACAAACAGATAAACCAATCTAAATCAAACTTAATATATAATAGACACATAATTAGTGTGGTTATCATAAATATCACACCACCCATTGTTAATGTACCATTTTTACTTTTATGTTCTTCCACATAGCCTAAAATGGTTTGGCTGGCTTGCTTTTTCCTAAAAAGTTTGATTATAAGTGGCATCAAACAAACTGAAAAAGCAAAACTTGATAAAAAAATCAATATAACTTTTATCATAATTTCCTTTAATTTTTGCTTCGAATATGCTGTTTTGTTTTTCTAAATTTTAAGTAATAAATAAAACTAAGTTAGTGCGGTTACAAAATCTATTTAAATTTGGTTTTAACCTAACTGTTTATTGTTTGTTGTTTGCACTCTTTTGCTTTGGTTTGCAAAAAATTCGTCCACAACTTGATAGTCGCTAAAAAACATTTTAACACCGTTAATATCTTGATAGTTCTCTGCCCCTTTGCCAAGTATAACCACAACGTCATCTTTTTCAGCCATGCTGAGAGCATATTCAATGGCAGTTTTTCTATCTTCAATACGAACATACTTTTCTTTTGGCAAGCCTTCAACAATTTGGTCTATTATAAGGCTTGGATTTTCTGTTCTTGGATTATCGGTTGTAACCACCGTTATTTGGCTTAACTGACATGCAGTTTTGCCCATTTCTGGACGTTTGGTTTTATCTCTATCCCCACCACAACCAAACACGGTTATAATGCGTTTAACAGGCAATTCATTAATTGCTTGCAAAATGTTTTTTATGCCGTCTGGTGTATGTGCATAGTCTACAACCACATTAAAGTTAGCATTTGTTTTAAGCAAATTAAATCTGCCTGGCACATTAAAGGTTGATTTTTGCACCACTTTAAGCACATCTTCAATTTCAAAGCCTAACTTTTTAAGCACCGATATTACAAGCAACAAGTTAAGCACGTTATATTGCCCCACCAAATTTGTGTGGCAATCGTAAATTTTATCACCAAACTGGAACTTGAAATCTGTGCCATCAAAGTCCATCATAGTGCTTAACAAATTAAAATCGCCTGCTTCGCCAAAAGTTAGCAATTCAAAGTTTTGTTGAACATTTTTTATTTGATAATTTACATTAACGATACCACATTTGGCATGACTTAAATTAAAAAGGCTATATTTACATTTGCGGTAGTTTTCCATATTGATAAAGAAATCTAAATGGTCTTTTGTGATATTTGTTAAGCCAACCACATCAAAAATAATATTATCAATTTTATTTAACGCAATGGAATGTGCGCTAACTTCCATAATGCAGTATTCACAGCCGTTGTTGTTCATATCGCTGATAAGTTTGTGTAAATCAATAGGATCTGGTGTGGTTAATGCTGGTGGCAGCATAAGGTTGTTAATATAAGTGCCTTCGGTGCCTATCAACCCTACGTTATGCCCCATTGCTGACAAGATTTCACGTAATAAGAATGTGGTTGTTGTTTTGCCATTTGTGCCAGTTATGCCAACAAACTTCATTTTTGTGGCATAGGTTTGAAAGAAAACTGCACTGATATATGACATTGCTTTGCGTGTGTTTTCAACCAAAATTTGTGTTATTGGTAAATCTAAAAACCTTTCAACAACCAAACATACCGCACCATTTTCTATGGCTTTTGTGGCAAAATCGTGGCCGTCTTGTGTATGCCCTTTTATGCAAAAGAAAATGCTGTTTGTGCACTTTTCTTGATAACGGCAAGAAAGGCTATCTATTTCTAAATCTTGATAGTTTTTTATGCCAATAAATTTAAGATTTGATATGATGTTATAAAATTTCATATCTTCCCCCTTGTTTTAAATTTATCACAAAAAATTTTTGTTTTAACTCAGCTTGCAAAATAAGGCAAAATAACCATTTTTGCTTTGTTTTTTGACAAGTTTAGCCTAGCCAGAGATAAGATAAACAATTTCGCCTAAATAAAGCATTGTATTTGGCTTTGGCAATTGAGTTATGATAATTTGCCCTTCGCCCTCAACAAAACTATTAAGCCCTATTTGTTTAAGTTTTGCACAAGCTTCCGCCACCGTAAGTCCTGTAACATCTGGCATTGCAATAGTTGGTTGATTTTCCAGTTGCGACTTATCAGTTGGCTGAATTACTTTTGTTTCAAAAATGCGTTTAAAAACCTTTTCACCAATAGGTTTGGCAACAACACCGCCATAATATGCCCCTGCGCTTGGTTCATTCACACAAACAATAAACACGTATTGTGGATTATCTGCGGGGTATGTGCCAATAAAACTTGAAATATATTTGCCAGATGCAATTTTGCCATTTTCATCATACTTTTGCGCTGTACCTGTTTTGCCGCCAACATTATAACCTGGCACAAAAGTCAACTGCCCTTCTGCGTTGATGTTGTTTGAAAGCATCATGTTTATTGTTTTTATTGTTTCGTCTTTCAATTTGATTTTAGACTTGCTTATATTGTGTTTATACAAAGTTTTTCCGTCTTCGGTTGAAATACTGGTTAAAAAGTGTGGCGTTATATCATTGCCAGTGGTTATCTTTGCGTACACATTCGCCATTTGCAGTTGTGTAACCGCCACCGCATGCCCAAAGCCTATACGTGCCAAATCCACTGTGCGCACGGTTTCTTTTGCCATAACAATTCCGCTTGATTCGCTGGCAATATCTACGCCAGTTTTTGTGCCTATACCAAAATAATTAAGGTATTGATAATATTTTTCAAGTCCAACACGTAATGCCAAGTTTACAAACACACAGTTACAACTGTTTTTAAAGCCTTCAAGCAGAGTTAAACTGCCGTGGCCTATGCTGCGCCAACATTTGATTGTCTCTCCGTCCACACTGCATCTGCCGCCACAATAAAAGCGTTCATTTATGTTTGTCAGCCCCTCATTTAATGCTGCCGCCAAAGTGATAAGTTTGAATGTGCTGCCTGGCTCATAGACGTCAACCACTGTGCTGTTTTTGGTTAGGGTTTGAAGTGTGGTTAAATCGTTTCTTGGTGGAGAGTTTAAATCAAAACTTGGCAGACAACTCATTGCTTTAATGCCGCCAGTTTGCGCGTCCAAAATTATGCCTGAAACACCTTTTGCGTTATGTTCTGTTAATGCGGCTTGCATTTCCTGCTCTAAAATTGATTGCATTTGCACATCAACAGTGGTGTGCAAATTCGCCCCTGGAACACTTGGTATATAATATGTTAAAGAATTATCAATTTCTTTGCCCTGTGCATTGGTTTGTGTTAAAGCCTTGCCTGGTACGCCGCGCATATATTTATCATAATAACTTTCAAGCCCTGCCTGCCCCATATTATCTATTGTGCAATAGCCTAAAATCTGTGTGCCAAGGCTGCTATAGGGGTAAACTCTTGCCACATTTTGTGCCAAGTATACGCCATCAATTTCTGCAAGTTTTAAAGCAACACTTTCTTCCACTTGCATTTTTATCAGCACTTCGCTTTGCTTTGTGTCTGTAACTTTTTTGTGCATTGCTTCATAATCTTTGCCTAAATATGTGCTAAGTTCTCTTGCCAAAAGGTCAGGTTGCTTCACATTACGCGCGCGCACGTATATATCATAGGTTGTAACAGTGGTTGCCAAACTCACACCATTTGCATCATAAATTTCACCGCGCTTGCTGCTTAAAGGTAAATCTCTAAGCCATTGCTCAGCTGCCAAAAGTTGAAGATGTTTATTGTTAATAACTTGCAAATAAAACAATCGCC
>CAKVCF010000027.1 GCA_934725795.1 uncultured Clostridia bacterium
CGCCAGTTACAATTATTGTTGAACCTGTGTTCAAGTGTGATAACTTAGCATAGTTATCAAGTTTTTCAGCAGAGATAACCACTTGTGTGCCTTTAAAGCAAGTGCCATCGTTGAGGTCGATAAAGCCAAAGTTTTTCATATCTCTAACACTTTTAACCCAGCCTGCAAGCACAATGGTTTTGTCTGCATATTTTTGATAATCTTTTTTAAGTTCTTTTATATCAATTTTTTGCATGTATGCTCCTTTAATATTCTATATTAGTTTTTATTTGATTAACTTTTATGTAAGAAATTTTAACACATTTAATCCGCTTTGGCAAACAATTGTGTTTGTTTAAAGCAATTCAATGCCTTCAATTTTACATGTTTCAATTGTGTCCTTATCCCAATAACTGGCTTGGACTTCACCAATGTGAGCCCTACCAAGCAATAATTGACACAATCTGCTTTGACCAATGCCACCACCAATTGAAAGTGGAAGGCTACCATCAACAATTGATTTGTGATAAGAAAGTTTAAGCCTATCAATATCACCTGTTTTTTCTAACTGACTAAGCAAGGCAGTTTTATCAACTCTTAAGCCCATGCTTGAAATTTCCAAGGCCATGTCAAGCACTGGATGATAAAACATTAAATCACCATCTAAAGTCCAGTCGTCATAATCTGGTGCACGCAAATCATGTGGTTCGCCAGTTGAAAGCTTATCGCCTATCTGCATAATAAACACAGTTTTATATTTTTTTACAATTTCATATTCGCGTTCTTTTGCTGTTAAAGTTGGATACAAATCTAACAATTGTTGGCTGGTTATAAAATGTACTTTTGAGCACAACTCAACAGCATCAAAACCACATCGGCTTAAATATTTGCTTGTTGAACATACAGCTTTTACAATTTGTTTAACTGTTGATTTTAAATAATCAATTGTGCGGTCTTCTTTTAAAATAACCTTTTCCCAATCCCATTGATCAACATATATTGAATGTGTTGCATCCATTTTGTCATCACGGCGGATTGCCTGCATGTCAGTATATAAACCAGTATGCACTGGCAAACCATATCTTTTAAGTGCAAACCTTTTCCATTTGGCAAGTGATTGCACAATCTCTAACATTTGTCCGTCTTTTTTTACGTCAAATCTTACTGGGCGTTCAACGCCTGTTAAATCGTCTTGCAAACCAGATTCCCTTGTAACAACAATCGGTGCTGAAACACGTGTTAAACAAAGTTTTTTAGCAAGTTCTCTTTCAAATTTATCTTTTATTATTTTAATGTATTTTTGTTTTTCCAAAATTGAAATTGGAATATATTTTTCTTTTATCATAATTTTCTCCTTAAATTTTTGTTTTTTAATTTTATTTTTTTATTTAATCGTTTTATTTAATTTAAATTTTTCAAAATTCTTTTTGTTTTGAAAATTTGTTGCAATTTTTTAGGCATACGCCTTGTTGATTTGCATTTAAGGAGAAACTTTTAATTTATCTTTTCCCCCTTAAATGCAGAATATTATTATCTTCTTCGCCTGCTACGGCATTAGTTTTTCTCATAATCTGCTCCTTTTATTTTTTCCTTTTAGGGTTAATTTTGTTTTATGTTTTACAATTTAAAACTTGTTTTTTGTTTACTTTAAACAAATCCACTTATTTTACTTTTGCTTACTTTCTTTTTTAAACACGCTCTTCAAGATATTTAACCTATTTTTATTAAGAAAATAAGTTTAAAATAAAATAACTTATTGTTAAAGTATAACAAAAAGCATCTGCTGGGTTTCCAGTAGATGCTTTAAATTTAAAATTTGTAAATTTATCAAACAAGCAATAAAAACTAAAACCCATTAACTAATGTGTTTAAGATTATTATTGTTGTTATTATTGATAAATTTAATCATAATCTCCCCTTTTAGGATGTTTTTATTATAACACAAAAAGTTTGTCAGTCAACAACTTTTGCACAATTTTTTTGATTAATTATGTAATTATTAACATTTTTTTAATTATATTATTCACTTTATTAAACTGATAAATTTTTTGTTAAAAATTACAAAGTTTTCAACTAATCCGCCAAATTATTGTGCATTTTCAGTTTAACTATTCTTGCACATCAAGTTTAATATGAACGTCTTTAAGTTGTTTTTCTGTAACGGTGTTTGGTGCGTTTGTAAGTGGATCGCAGCCATTCTTATTCATTGGGAATGCAATAACATCACGAATGTAATCATTGTGAGTTAAAAGCATCATTATGCGGTCAAACCCCGCGCCCATACCACAGTGTGGTGGTGCGCCAAATTGGAATGCGTTGTAAAGTGCTGGGAATTTGTTTTCCACAACAGATTTATCATAGCCTGCAAGCTTAAACAATTCAACCATAACATCTGGGCGGTGATTGCGCACAGCACCTGACAAACTTTCATAGCCATTGATAACCAAGTCATACTGATATGCTTTTGCAGCAAGTGGATTTTTCTTAACTTCTTCAACATCAACTTGTGGCATGCTGAATGGGTTGTGGCTGAAAGCAATGTTGCCGTCATCATCTAATTCATAGAATGGGAAATCCACAATCCAAACAAATTGATAATCGTTTTGGTCAATCAAACCTAATTTGTTGCCTAATTCGTTGCGAAGCATGTTTGCAAATTTGATTGCTCTGTCTTTTGCGTCTGCGATAAAGAAAATTGTATCGCCTATATTATAATTTAACAATGATTTAAGTGCTTGCTTTTCTTGTTCAGTAACAAATTTTGAGATACCTGTTTCAAACTCACCTTGTTCATTCACTTTAACATATGCAAGGCCTTTCGCCTCACGTGATTTTAAAAATTCTGTAAGCGCATCATAGAATTTGCGCCCCTTTTCGCCACAATTTGCTTTGATTGCTTTAACAACATTGCCATGGAAAGCGTTAAAAGAACTATCTTTAAACAACTCTGTGCAATCTGCAACTTTAAGTGGATTTCTAAGGTCTGGTTTATCGCTGCAATAATCTGTCATGGCTTGTTCATATGTCAAACGTGCAAATGGTGTTGCTGGACGCTTGCCTGCAAAGCGTTCAAAAATGCTTGCATACAATTCTTCAGTAACTTTAAACACATCTTCTTGAGTTGCATATGCCATTTCCATATCTATTTGATAAAATTCTGTTGGCGACCTATCTGCGCGGGCATCTTCATCTCTAAAACATGGTGCAATTTGAAAATATCTATCAACACCACTTGTCATAAGCAATTGTTTGAATTGTTGTGGAGCTTGTGGCAAAGCATAAAATTTGCCAGGGTTAAGACGGCTTGGAACAAGGAAGTCTCTTGCCCCTTCTGGGCTTGAAGCGGTTAAAATTGGAGTTTGCACTTCCAAAAAGTCGTGCTTATGCATAAATTCACGCACAAACATCATAAGGTCGCTACGGAGTTTTAACATTTGTTTGTTATAGTCTGCACGCAAATCCAAATACCTATATTTTAAACGCAAATCTTCCATAACATCTTGGCTTGATTTAATTTCAAAAGGCAAAACATTGGTGCATCTTCCTAAAATTTCAATTTTATCGGCAATAACTTCAATATCACCAGTTGGCATATTTGGATTTTTACTGCTGCGTTCAAGCACTTTGCCATGTACGCAAATATTATCTTCTTTGTTCAATTCAACGCCAAGTTCATCAGGCACAACAATTTGTGTTTTGCCATAAAAATCACGCAAAACAACAAAAGTGATGCCACCAAGTTTACGAATTGTGTCCACAAAACCTGACAATGTTTCTTCTTGTCCAACATTATTAATACGCAATTCTCCACAGTCAACTGACCTGTATCTATTTTTTGCTATCATAATAGTTCTCCTTTATTATCTTTTGTTATCTTAAATAAACAGCAAACAAATATATCTGTGAGTTTACGAACGATATATTTTTGCTATCATTTTTAACCTTATTTATTTTCGCTGCCATACATTTGTTCTAACTGCCATGGATGACGTTTAAAGAAGTCTTCCTTCTCTTTAATAGGCACAATTTTGCCTTGTTTATCAGCATCAAGCCAAGCATAGAATTTATCAAATATATTGCTCCAATTAAATGCTTTATCTTTATCAAGACCAATCATATCAGCAACACGTTCAGCACCACTTGGTGCAACTGGGTGAATAAGCACGTCCGCCACCGCAATAAATTGCATTGTGTTTGCAACAAGGTGTGCAAGTTTTTCTTTACTATTGGCTGAGTTGAATTCTTTTACCCAATATTTATTGATATTACGGATAAACACGTCAATGGTGTTGAATACTTGATTGAACTTTTTGTTGTACATATAAGTTTCCACATCCAAAATTGCTTTGCGGCAAATTTCCATTGTGCTGTCGTCAATTTCAGCGGTTGGAATGGTTGCTTCAAAATTGTTTTGCAAAGTATAGAACATTGTTCTAAGCACGCGGTTATACACGTTTGTAAGCAAATTGCCTTCAACAACCATTGGGTCAGCATCTTCTGGTTTTGCATCTTTGTTGAATGCTTTTGGGCTTAAACCAACATTGTTGTTTGTTAAATTCATTGCCATAAGGTGCATACGGAATTGTTCAGGTGTGTAATAATTTAAAAATTCGTCTGCCATAGGTGGCTTAACTGCACCAGATGAACTTGCTTTTTGGTTCATATATAAAATTGATTTAATTGGACAAATTTTTGTGATTTGCAATTGACCTTCTGGCGCATCAAATTTCCAATCTTTGCCTTGTGTCGCAAGGAACATCATTTGTTGTGCTGGACCATAGAAATATATGTTATCTTCACCAAGGAATTGGTAAACTTGAGCATCTTTGCTGCACCAATATTTTTTCCATTCTTCATTATCTTTACCTATGCTTTCAAGATAAGTTTTTGTAAAGCTGATTGGTGCCCACAAACTTTCTGGCCATACATAGAAGGTTTGGTCTTTAATGCCTTGGATTTCAGGGCAAGGCACACCCCAAGCAATATCGCCAGTTAAACGGAATGGTGTCATGCATTTGCCTGTGCGATAATGAATGTCGTTTTTAGCCAAAATTTCACAAGCCTTTTCACGGTCAGCTAAACGAGAGAAAATTAAAGTTGTGCTTGGCGCTTTTTCATTAATCTCTGGTTCAGTGTGTGCTGGAAGTTGATTCTTTATTTCCTTCAATTTTTCAAAATATTCGCGCTTAATGTAAATTTCAGGGTCTTTAAAAAACTCTTTAATTTCTTTAACCATAAATGGTGCTGTGTCTGGATTTCTTTCAATTGAAGCAATCCACTCTTTAAGTTCAAGCAAACAGTCTTCAAGGTTAAAATATAAGTTTTCAACTTTAACAAGTTCAGGTGTTTCGCCAGACAATGTGCTTACAGGGTCAATTAAATCTTGTGGCAAATATTGATGACCTAAATCACATTCATCAGCATAACCTTTTTCACTTTGACAACCTTGAATTGGGCATTTACCAACCACTTGTCTACCATTTAATAAACATTTGTGTTTTGTGTCAAAAAATTGCAAACTGCCATGTTTGCTAACCATGTGTGCTTTATCAAGTGCACGCACAAACCAATCACTCATTTCATTGTGAATTTCACCGCTGCGTCCAAGCGCTGAAGCACCGTAAAGATTAAAACTTACTTCAAAGTTTTTGAATGTTTCATATTGTTTATCATGGTTCACTTGGATAAAATCGCGGATAGTTTTGTCTGTATATTGACCACTTTGTTGCAATTTGCGGAAGGCTTCCACAGCTGGTGAGCCATAACAGTCTGTGCCTGAAACAAACACAACATTTTCTTTGCCAATTCTATCACGAAGGAAACGTGCAAAAATATCTGCACGCACTGCCATACCTACGTGTCCAAAGTGGAGCAACTTGTTGCCATATGGCATACCACCAGTTACAACTGCCCTTTTAGGAAAATTTGGCCTTGGTCTAACAAATTCCATACATTTTCTCCTTATAACTTAATTTTTATTTAATGGTTCAATTTGCCCTTAAAAACAAAAAAACCTAATGCCAACTGCATTAGGACGAGGAACAACTCCCCGCGGTGCCACCTAATTTGCCTTAACGGCCACTTTACCAAACTGCCACCTTTCGGTGTTAAGCAAGACTCCAAAGTGTCTTCACCACACGCGTGCGATAAGTTCACACTGTCCTTATCTCACTTTGCCACGTTGAGTGCGGTTACTCTTCTTTCTCAACATCTTAACAAAATTATAAATATTTGATTTTAAATTGTCAAGATTTCAAAGGCCGTTATTTTAACATTTTGTTAAAACTTGACTTTTACAGAAATGTATGTTAAATTTTCATTATTAAAAATTTATTTAAATTTAGGGGATTTTATGAAATTTTATCACGCAAGCGATATTGCAGACTTAAAAGAATTATCACCTCAACAATCAAGCTATATTCAAAATCCAACACTGTTTTTTTCTTCTAAAATGGAAAACGTGTTGATTTACCTTGCAAACCCTGTTAAAAGGTTTTATGAACAAAAGTATGGAAAATCTAACCAGATATTCCAAAAATTTGCAACTTATGGCTTTAACAAAGAAAAACTTTTGTCCATAGACGAATATTATCCAAATGCTTTACAAGAAAATTTTGGAGATGTGCCTGGATATATATATGAAATTGAAGCCGAACCAAACAATCTTACTGAAAATAAAATACCTTATGTTTATTCCACAACTGAACCACAAAAAGTTACAAATTGCACTTACATTCCAAACGCTTTAGATTTAGTATTGGATTTTGAGAAAAAGGGTTTATTAAAAATAAATCGTTATGAAACATTAAGTGAAAAGAAACTGCAGATAATCAAACAACAAATTGAAGATTGCTTCGCAAAAACAGACGATAAAATTTTTAAAGAGTTTTTAATTGAAAAATTTCCAAATCTAAATCTAGGTCAAAACACAACCATTAAAGATTAATTATTTTAGCAAACTATAGTCATATATATGCTTTAATTTCTACTCTCAAACAACTTAATTTTAAATTGACTATTTTAGCGTATGATTTGACTTTGTATTTAGCCATACAAACACCGCTTTGCCTTTTTGTTATTACAATCCAAACAAACTAATCATTATGTAAAATTGCAATTTTTAACATAAAGGGCAAATTAATTTAAAAGCAATACCACATTCATTTAGTAAAAAGAATTGACATTTACATTTGAACAATATATAATGTGGTTGTTCGTTATGAACTACACATTATTCGTGTAAAGCTTATAACTTTTGTTTATAAGCACCAGAGCCGTATGGATGGCTCTTTTTTATTTACACTTATTAAAAACTTTTCATTCAGTTACTGTTTAAAACACCACTTACTTTCAAGCTTTTTTATGTTAACTTATTGAACACATCACATCATTGTTTATCATTTTATTGTTTAGTTTTTACCTTTTTGAAATAGCATCTCAAATAGATTTAACATGAACATGATACCTTTTGAATGATCAATGTTATCTATAAAATTTTTTCTTTTGTTTTATTGTGTGCTTTCCTTGACAAACCCCCTAAAATAGATTATACTTGCAAAGTAACACGAAAAATGCTGCTGTGGCTCAGCGGTAGAGCACCACCTTGGTAAAACAAAATCAGCACTTTTTATCCACTAAATTTCACCGCAAAAATCGTTCAAAAACAGCACTATGCTGGTGTGGCTCAGCGGTAGAGCACCACCTTGGTAAGATTTGAAATGCCTAAAATTACCGACTTAAAAAC
>CAKVCF010000028.1 GCA_934725795.1 uncultured Clostridia bacterium
CCTTAATGCTTTCAAGCAATTCTGCATTGTTTTCAATATAACTTTTTTGTGGTTGTTCGCCCGCTTCTTTCTTTTCAAAAATCACATTAAATTCTGCATAAAAACTTTCATTTAATTTTTCAGCAACCAATTCTGCCCTGTTAAGTTCTGTGGCATATTCATAAGTTGAAGGTGCAAGTTTTAACCTTACGTCAACTTTCATATGGTTAATTTCAACGGTTATATCGTCAAAGCTGAATTCTTTGTTCATTGCTGGAAAATTGTTTGTTATTGTTGTGTATGTATAGTTAGCTATCGTGCGTTTATCAAGCGGACAAGCGGTTAAATTAAGGTCATATTTAACAAAATCGCCAATTTCAGTGTTAAGTGTTTCAATGATTTTTTGCTTTGCTTCATCTGTTGGTTTAAAAGAATCTGGGTTAAACAAAAAATCAACAGTGCAAACATTTGTTTTCTCACTGTAAACAGCGTCTTTAAATTTAAGCCCGTCATAGATAGCATCTAAAACTGTTAATTTATCCATAATTCCCTTTTTATTTTTTTATTAATTTTAATATTGTAACATAAAATGTATGGTGTGTCAATAATCCAATCCCCTTCATAATCGTGCATAAAAGTTAATTATATTTTGCTGTTGTGTACAATTAAACTAAAAAAACGTGCATATGTTAACACGTTTTTTTGCTGTTTTTTAAACTTAATTCAAACTTACAATTTATGTTATTGTTTATGATAATTAAGCCTTTTATACATAATGATTTATAAAACAAATTGTAACACATCAACAACAATCACAAAGGCAAATAATAATATCAAGCCAACATTATTGATTGTGTTAATCACTTCACGTTTGATTGGCTTTTTGCGTATCCACTCAATTATCACAAATATCATTTGGAAGCCGTCCAACGCTGGAATTGGCAATAAGTTAAACACCGCAAGGTTAACTGCAATAAGTGGCAATAAAAGGAACAAGAAATTGAAACTTTGCATTGTCATAGTTGCCATACTCTTGATTGTTGTAACTGGTCCACCTAATGCAGTGATTGAAAGTTTGCCAGTAAGCAATTGACCAAATATAATCAACACTTTCCATGCCCAACGGCAAGTGAAAGGAATTGCCTGCAACAAGGCTTCACCAAACGAATAATGATAATACCCTATTGAAATTTCACCAGTGTCTTGATTTGTTGCAAACATTGTCCAGCCTTGCATTTTGCCAGCACTATCATACACAACATTAATGCGTCCAGTTTGTGTGATTTTCTTGCCATCACGTTTAAGCATAAAATCAATTTCATTTTCAACAATATAATAAGTTTTGCCGTTATCTTCAAAACTGTTTTCTGCGGTTATATCTTCGCCTTGATATGTTTTAAAGTTTTTGCTTAAATACTCAGTGATAAGGCTATCAAACATATCGTCTTTAACAAAGTCAATTTTTTTGCCTTCAATGCCATAAATCACATCATTTTTTTGCAAATATGTGTAGTTGATTGAAGTTGGTTGAATATTTTTAACTTGCAGTTGTTCATAGCCACAAGCCATTAATGCCACAAATGAGAAAATTATAGCACTTAAAAAGTTGAAAAATGCACCGCAAAATAGCACAATAAGGCGTTTCCAAGGCTTTTGGTTGTTAAACGCTTTTGGATTATCTGTTCCGTCTTCATTTTCGCCAGCAAAGGCACAATACCCGCCAAGCGGAATAAGCCTTAATGTGAAAAGTTCACCGTTTTTCTTTTTTTTCTGCAATAATTTAGGGCCAAAGCCAACGCTAAATTCAGTGATTTCAAACTTTAAAATTTTGCCTGCAATATAATGTCCAAACTCGTGAATAAGCACCATAAGCAACAAAACAACAATGGCTAACAAAATATAGCCAATGTAAGTAAAAGTTGAAGATACGCTTAACAAATTAAACATATAAAATGTATACTGCTCCGTAATTAATTATTAAGTTATGTTGATTTACAACAACATAATCTCTATTTTATTTGAATAATTGAATGCTATTAATCAAAAACATTATTAATATAATATTTTTGTTTTTAACCTTTAATTCAAAAATTAACACAATTTTAAGCAATCAAACTCAAAAATTTTGTGTTAATTTATCTTTTGTTCTATATTGATTTGTATATTAAATCATTTCTTGTTTGATTTTTATTAATTAAACCTACTAAATAATGTTTTAATTATACATTTAATTTGTTTGATTTAAAGCACATATTAGAATAGGCCTATTTAATTTATCAAAATCACACTAAATTAAGATGCAAACCAAAATAATATATACGAATGTTGAAACAAATGTCATAGCATCAACTCTATCCATCATGCCGCCATGGCCAGGGAAGATTGTTCCGCTATCTTTAACACCTGCTCTACGTTTTAAAAAGCTTTCAAACAAATCGCCTGCTTGGCCAACAGCTGAAGCAACAAAACCGATAAGCATAAAATGCCACCACTCCATATTAAGGTTGGTTAAAATTGGTTGCCAGCCGTTATAGAAATGCACAACAACATAAACAAGCATTGCACCAAACACACCACCGATTATGCCGCCAACTGCCCCGCTGATTGTTTTGTTAGGGCTAATTTTTGGTGCAAGTTTTGGTCCTTTAAACGCTGAACCGATAAGATATGCAAATGTATCTGTAAGCATAGTAACAGCAAATACCAAAAGAATAAATGGCACTGAAAATCTTGTAACACTTGTGTATGCGTCCATACGGTTAATTGCAAGCAATGTGCCAAACATAAATGTTGGGTAAAGGCAGTTAATTAATGTGTAAACACCTGTTTTGAAAGCAACGCGGAAACCTGCTTGTGTGTTTGAAAAGAACTCAAACAAACAAACCAAAAATGCGTAAACTAACACTGCACCAATTTGAATAAGTGCCACAAAGCCGATATTCATTTTGCCGTTGCAAATAAGCAAAATAACATAGTTCAGCACAATATAAAACATACTGAATATGCGGTTAGGCTCTTTTTCACGCTTCGCCAAAATGTTTGCCATCTCGTTACTTGCAACAAAGCAAATAAAGATAACAAATATATCAAAAATGTAATCGCCAATATTGTTAGGCAAAAACTTGCTTGCGATTGCTAACACTGTTGCCAAAACAATAAAAATACTTGTTAAAAATCTCTTTTCCATTTGTCTTCCTTTATCGCGCCAAATCTACGCTCTCTCTTTAAATAATTTTTTAATGCTTTAACCAAATCATTTTTTGTAAACGCTGGCCAATATGTTTTTGGAAAACTCCACTCTGCATATGCTGCCTGCCAAACCATAAAGTTGCTTGTTCGTTGCTCACCAGATGTGCGAATAACAAAGTCAAGTGGCAAAAGTTCTGCTGAATATAAGCGTTTTTCAAGTTCTTCTTTGGTTATTATTGTTACGCCGTCAGCAATACATTTATTCACTGCCATAAGTACTTCTTGTTGACCACCATAGTTTATACAAGGGTTTAAAATAAAGCCATTTTTTGATTTAGTTTGTTGCATTAATTTTACCGCTTTTTGCCTTATATTAACTGGTATACGTTCGTCCGTCATATCGCCAGAAATAATAACACGCACGTCTTGGCTTAAATACTCTTTTTCATATTCGTCAAGCATTTGGTCAAAAAGTTGCATAAGATAGTCAACTTCTTTTTTAGGACGTTTCCAATTTTCAGCCGAAAAGCAGTAAAGTGAAAGGTTTTTGATGCCAAGTTCACGCACAAATTCGATTTGTTTTTTAAGATTTTCAAAACCGTATTTATGCCCTATCATACGCACCATACCACGTTTTTTTGCCCATCTGCCATTGCCATCAATAATCAATGCAATATGTTTAGGCAAACGTGGATTGTTTTTAAGTTTTTGAATATTCATTAAACTTCCATTATTTCTTGGATTTTCCTTTCGCAGGCGACATCTGCTTTATCTGTGTAAGTATCCAAACTCTTTTGCACGTCTTTTTCAAGACCTGCTAAATCGTCTTCACTGATAGTGCTGTTCTTCTTCATATCTTTAAAAACGTCAAGACAATCACGGCGTGCGTTACGCATTGCAATTTTTGTTTCTTCCAACAATTTTTTTGCATCCTTGCTGTATTCACGTCTGCGTTCTTCTGTAAGCATTGGAAAGCCTACGCGAATAATTTTGCCATCATCACTTACAGATACACCTAAATTTGCAGCCTCAATGCCAGTTTTGATTGCTTTGAGTGTGCTTGCGTCCCATGGTGATACAACTAACATACGTGCATCTTGCACAATTATATTCGAAGTTTGGTTAATTGGTGTGCGTGTGCCATAATAATCGACCTTAATGCCTTCAATAAGTTTTGGGTTTGCCCTACCAACACGGATAAGCATTAATTCGTCAATAAAATGGTTGAATTGTTTTTCTAACTTTTCTTCAAAGTCCATCATAGTCATTTCAACGTCTTCGTTCATTAAAAAATTTCTCCTTAAAACAAAATAGATTTATTTAATTAAAATATAACTAATATAATCTAAAATATAATAACTAAAAGCAAAAAAAATAGCAAGTAAAATTAACTTGCTATTTATCTTTAAATAAACATCTTAACAATCTCTTCAACTATTTTAAAGACTTTAAGATTATTTCATTTGAGATTGTGCAGCAACTTCTGCAGCAAAGTCGTCATTACGTTTTTCAAGGCCTTCACCCATAACCATAAGTGTGAAACGGCGGATTGTGATTTTTTCACCAATCTTTGCAATAAGACCAGTTAAAACATCTTTAACTTTCTTTTTGCCGTCTGGGTCTTTGATGTAAACTTGTTCCATCAAAACAACTTCTTCATAGTATTTATTGATTTTACCTTCAACAATTCTGTCAACGATATTGGCTGGTTTGCCTTCGTTAATAAGTTGAGCACGGTAAATTTCTTTTTCTTTTTCAACTAAATCTTGTGGCACTTCGTTGATATTTACACAAATTGGACGTGATGCAACAACTTGCATTGCAAGGTTGTGTGCAAATTCACGCAATTCTTCGTTCTTAGCAGCGAAGTCTGTTTCAGTGTTGATTTCGATAAGTGAAGCAAAACTGCCATTGCCATGAACATAACTTTCAATAAAGCCTTCTGCTGCAATACGGCCTTCTTTTTTAGCTGCTTTTGCAACGCCACGTTCACGTAAAATTTCAACGGCTTTGTCTACATTACCTTCTGCTTCGGTTAATGCTTTTTTGCAGTCCATCATGCCTGCACCTGTAATATCTCTTAAATTTGCAACATCTTTTGCTGTAATAACCATAAAATCCCCCTTTCTATTCTTTAACTGGTTGTTCAGTTGCTTCTGCTTTTTTTGCAACACGTTTACGTGCTGGTTTTTCTGCTGGTTTTTCGTCTTCTTTAACGATTTCGCCAGTAACCATAGCTTCCATGCTTACATCTTCATCTTCAGCGTTAAGGTCGTGTAAAATTTCGCCACCTTTTGCTTCCATAATAGCGTCCGTTAAAGCACTAAGAATAAGTTTAACTGAACCGATAGCATCATCATTTGCTGGGATGCAAACTGTAACATCATCTGGGTCGCTGTTTGTATCAACAATACCAACAGTTGGGATACCAAGACGTTTAGCTTCTTTAACTGCAATGTGTTCCATGTGTGGGTCAACCAAAATGATAAGACCTGGAATTGAAGTCATATCTTTGATACCGCTAAGGTTTGCAGCAAGTTTATCACGTTCTGCTTTAAGTTTGATAACTTCTTTTTTAGGCAACAAATCGAAATCGCCAAGTGTTTCCATATTGTTAAGTTTGTTCATGCGGTCAATACGTTTACGGATTGTTGTGAAGTTAGTAAGTGTACCACCTAACCAACGTGTGTTAACATAGAACATACCACAACGTTCTGCTTCTTGTTTAACAGTTTCGCTGGCTTGTTTCTTTGTGCCAACAAACAATACGTTTGCACCTGCAAGCACTTTTTCTTTGATGAATACATATGCTTCATCAACTTGTTTTGAAGTATCTTCAAGGTTCAAAATGTGAATATCATTTCTGCTTGTGTAAATATACTTCTTCATTTTTGGGTTCCATTTACGGGTTTGATGGCCGAAATGACAACCAGCCTCTAATAATTGTTTCATTGAAATAACTGACATTTAAATTTACCTCCTGTTTGTCTCTTCCCCACTATTCATTTTGCTTTAAAACCATATTTAGGCAACAGATAAGCAATCGTAATGGGTGCTTTTTCATTGAACAAGCAAATACTAACAAAAAAACAAAAAAAAGTCAACAATATATTGACATTTTTTTGCTTAATAATATCAAACTAAATTCAACTAAATTATTTAAGTTATTGCGTGATATAAAATAACACACAAACTTTAAGGCATTATCTTAAAAGGTGTTAAATAAGGCAATGTTTATTTTTTACCTTCGTCTTCGCCTTGGTCCAACAATGCTTGGTAAACCTCCAAAACATCATCAATAATTTGTTGGTCGCTAACAACTTCAAGTGATTGTTTTTGTTCGTCAATTTCAAACAAAACGCCTTCACCTTCGTTAACACCTTGCATTGGTGTGATAGGAATTAAAATTGCATAAAGTGCATTTGTGCGGTCAAGCGGAATCAAAGCCACTTGTTCAAATGTGATTGGGTTTTGTTGGTCGTCAAAAAGCACAATATTTTCTGTGTTATTTTCGTCCAAAATTTGTTCTATTGGGTTTTTTGCAACCACTTTTTTTGTTCTTTTGTTTTCCATTAATATCTCCTTATATTATCTAAATAATCTTGCAATATAATTGAAGCAGCAACAGCATCTAATTTTTGTTTACGCTTTTTCCAATCTCTTTCAGTTTGTTTAAGCACATCTTCAGCCATAGCAGAAGAAAGGCGTTCATCAACGAAACTGATTTTAACTGCAAGTTTGGCTTGCAATTCGTCCATAAATGCACGTGTTTCAACAGCAATCTCTTGCTCCTCACCCTGCATATTCATAGGCAAACCACACACAATTTCATCAACCTTGTTTTTTTCAACCAAGTCAACAAAATGCTGAATATCTTGTGCGTCCCCTTGCCTTACGTAAACTTCATAAGGTGAAGCTAAAAACTTTGTTTCATCACTAAAAGCCACACCTATACGCCTTAATCCAAAATCAATTCCCATTGCTTTCATACTATCATATTTTAACATATTGGCTTTTTATTGTAAAGAAAACGCCACGCAAAATTTGTTAAATCATAAATTAAAATTCAATAAAAGACCATTTAATAAACCGATTTATTTCGTTCAACTCATAAATACGGTTTGTAGTGTATTTACAACAAAAAAGGACTTATTAAAGCCCTTTTTGATTACAAATTTAGTTGTTTTCTTGTTGCTTTGATTTTTTTGTTTGAGTTTTGATTTCTTCGGCAACATCAGTGATAATTTCCTTACCCTTTTCAACACCTTTTTGCACTGTATCTGCCACTGGTTTGTTGCATTTACAAGTGATTGCACCAACAACAAAACCAATACCCATACCAATTAATAAATCTTTCATATTTCCCCCTTACTCTATTGTCTGCCAAAATATAAAAAATATGTAAAAATTTGTAAAAAACTTGATGTTAATTTGTAAGTCGCCACAACACCAAATAATTAAT
>CAKVCF010000029.1 GCA_934725795.1 uncultured Clostridia bacterium
CATGTATACATTGTAAAAGTTTACTTTTACATTGTATAAAAAGGCAAACTTAATGCGGCAACGCATTAGGATTGTTGGGGGTAAACCCCTACAAGTAAATTTGCAAATTTGTTTGTAGTGATACAAACTTTCGGCACTTGAATTGTACACACCAGGTGCTGAAAAGCAAAATGCTTTCGCGACATCGCAAAGGCATTTAGGTTCCTTTGGCATCAGCCAAAAGGGCAGTTTGGCAAACTTAAAATGCTAAAACGTTGAATTATTGCCTTAGTCGGAAAAGTGTAATGGTTTGACGTACGCTTTGGTAAAACAAAGCAAAACTTATTTAAAAAATTTAAAGGGGAAAATAAAAATGACAAAAATGAAATCTAAAAAGATGTCAAAGTCAACATTTGCAATCATTATAATGGGAATCGTTATGGTTGCTATGCTCGCTTTCGGCGGCACTTTCGCGTACTTTACTGCTAAGTCAAATACTGTTCCAGCTCAAGAAATCACAATGGCACATGTAACTTTGACAAAAGACAGTGCAAAAGCTACATTGGAAATGTCACAACGAACAGCAGCTTTGCCTGGTGATAGCCTTAGCTTATCAGCAGAAGTTGAAAATTCTTCAAATCGTAAAGTTTATATTTTCGTTCAAGTTTTAACTACTAATGATTCAACTATTGGTTTGGATCTTACAGGTACAGTTACAGATTGGACTGCTGCTGAAGTAACAGGTTATGAAAATGTTTACTATACAACAACTGAAGCAGCTGGTAAAGTAACTTGGACAAAAGAAGCTACTTTAACAGAAACAGGTAACTCTGAATCTGTTAATGGTGCTGTTGCTGGCAATATGGATAAAACAATTACAATCAATGTTGTATTTGCTGCTACTCAATTTGCTAAAACAACAACATCTGCAGGTGTAGAAACAGCTTTCCCAGTATCTGAAGCTTTCGAACTTGTTAAAACTAACTTCACAGCTAAAGCTTAATCTTAGATAGATTAGTTGTAAAAAAAACACGCATCAGCGTGTTTTTTTCTTATCCATTAAAACCAACACATACATATATTATATATTAGAACAGCAAAACTTATTTTGCTGTTCTTTATAATAATATATATAGAAATGTGTTCTCACCCACATTGTGTCGCTTAGTTATACATCTTTAAAAGGTCTGTTAAATTTATATCTATTCCAACAGCTTGTAAGGCAGATTGGCGATGTGCAAATAAAGCATGAATTAGTCTGTCATTGTTTTTGCCGTAATGAATTTCATTGTGGCATACACTGCAAAGTGGCACAATGTTTTCTGGTATATCTATATTGACAGCATATTTATTATACATTTCACCAGCTTTCTTCATAGGTATTAGGTGGTGTGCTTCAAAGTATAGTAATGTAGGATCTTTTTTCCTTTCAAAAGTTGGATGACAATAGTTGCAAGTTCTGTTAATCGAATTGATATACCTAGGTATGTAAATCGGTGCATTACACAATTCACATTCCTGTGCATTTTCCAAAACTGATGCAACTACTTTTTTGTTTCTTTTATAATATTTATGTCCATTTTTAATAACTTCTTTCGGTTTACTTAAATACCAATTTTCGTTAGTTTTAAAATTGAAAATGTGTGTTTCTTTTTTATTGTTTTGTTGCTCTTCGTGATGTGTAATAAAATAAAGGGCATTAATATTATTTTGTCTGTCAGCTTCATCTTCAATACGTTCAATTTCGTTTGTATTTTTCACAAAATACAAAAATTTAGCAAAATTAAAATTGTCCCAATTGTCATTTGTTTTATTTTTTAATTTAATAAGTTTGCTTTGTTTTTCAAAATAAGATTTGGTATCTTCAATTTCACCAAAAATCATTAAAAAATAATCAACATCTTTGCTATCAATAGGCAAATATTTTTTATTGTTGTAGATAGATAGTATGATATTTGTAAGATTAGTATTGAATTTAGAATTAATCCTTGCATCAAAGGTTTCTTGAGTTGCGTATGTTATTAAATTTTTGATATTTTCTTTGACAGCAGAAAAAGCACTTTCAAAAGTATTGCCAAATCTAGTGTTAAATTTTTTTTTATTACCTACAATATAAACACCAAAGTATTTTGGTGATAATTTTTTTGAACCAATTTTTAATTTAAAATCATTTATATTTAAACGTAAATTATTATATTGTTCTATTGTTAAAGAATCTATATCTTCAAGTCTATATTTATTTTTTAATATATCATAAATATTTTCAAAGTTGGTTTGTTCTTCATTTCTATTTAAATCATTATATTTGTTTTGATAAAATTGTAAAATGTAATTATTCATAAAAATTCCTACAAACATAATACAAAATATTACAAAAATTCACAAATAAAAAACTTAGGTCAACAAAAAAACACGCTGATGCGTGTTTTTTGTTTTTTTACTAAGCTTTGAATTCAACTTTTGCGTAAGCGTCTTTAACATTATCAAAACCAAATTGTTGAATAGATTTAGATTCAAATGTAACGCTAATTGTTGCACCTTCAATAGCCACGTTTGTGCTGCCTTGAGCTGCGCCATCAACATAATTTGCATTCGCATCAAATTTAATTGAAGTACAGAAATCAATTGTTGTAGCATTAGCTTCAACTGCTTTGTAGTAAACTGTACCAGCAGTAACAGTATTATCAACAGTATTATAATCTGTCCAGTCAGTTGTGTTAATTGTTGGAGTTACAGTAGCCTCAGCGCCTTCAGGTTTAACAATAGTGATTTTAACGAACACATATTGTGCAGCTGTTGAGCCACTTGCGTCAACTGCTAATTTTGAACCAGTTTGCAAAAGTTCTTGAGTTGGCATAACCATACCTGTAACAAATTCAGCGGAACTGTTTTTAAGCATAATTGTACCAGTTGTCAAATTACCACTTTCAACTTTAGTTGTTTGAGCAGTAAAGTACGCGAAAGTGCCGCCGAAAGCGAGCATAGCAACCATAACGATTCCCATTATAACGCGGTTAATTCACCTTTTTGCTAATTTGCTAATCATAGATTACGCAAATATGAGCCTTTCAGGTGATTAACCGCTTGCTATCAAGGGTGGAAACAATCTTTCCTCCTTGATGAATCCCCTTTGACTAAATAGGACTATTGAAGTGTGAAAGCAAATCAGTGTAAGGCTGGGGTTGTTCCTTTTCCCTGTAAACCTACCATTTTAGGCTTTGTAAGGGTATGAAATGTAGCCCGTTATTTCATTTGTATATTAAGAATATACAAATATATAATTCCACTTATATATTGAGAATATACAAATAGGGCGCATGACCGCTTGTTATTTTGATTATCTGCATTTATAGGTAATGTTTTCAAATTCTAGGTTTGTTTGATTTAATTTGATTTAATTAAACTTCTATTATCTTTAGGTCGTGAGCGTCTTGATATACTATGTGATAACCATCACTGAGTGGGTCTTCAGGGTCAAGTGGAAGCCATTGATGGTGAGCGCCTAATTCTTCAGGAACTGGAGCATTGTAAGCGGCTGGAACAGCATAGCAAATGTATTCGGGTTCATTATCTTTGTAAATCGCACCTAGGCAATATGTGCTGTTGCCTTCGGTGATTGAAACAAAGCGGCTATTTTCAATTCTATTGTTAAGTTCTTCACATTCAGGAAAAGTTTTAAAAATATAATCAAATTGCGGTATAAGGCTTTCAATTATGCTTGGTGCTTTGTCTTTATCTTGGTTTTCATCAGTAGGAAGAGTTTGATTTTCTGTTGTTAGCTTAATTGTTTGACTCTCTTGGTTTGATTTGTTACTAGAAACATTTTTTTGCTTGTTAATGTTGTTGATATTATTTGTTTGTGGCTCTGCTTGTGGTTGTTGCGTGTAAAAGTATTCTTTATATTTACAACCAATGCAAGGATTTGCGTTGGTTGCAAATTCGTTGTTTCCACAATTATTTGTGGAATCAACATAATTGTGATTGGTGCAGGCATTTGAGTTAGTTGCAAATTCGTTGTTTCCACAATCATTTGCGTTGGTTGCGTCGTTACATTGATTTTGGCAAGATTCTTGGTTGATTGGGGAATTTGGCTGTTGGCGCGCGTGGTTGGGCTGGGCGTTTTGAGAGGCTGTTTCGCGGGCTGGGGTGATTTTGTTAGGACTGTAACAATTGTTTAGGTTGTTGGTGATAACTGATGTGTCGTCAAAATAATAACCGCCATATGTTCCTCCTGCTAAAAGTGGAGTGTTGTTATTTAAAGTGTCCACAACGGCGCAGTAAAAATCTGCGTTAATATCAAAATCTCCAACCAAAGAACTTATGTAGGCTCCGTCTTTAAACAACATGTTGCCTGCAAAAACTTGGTTGTTGTGATAAACGCCTAATTTTGCGTTTGCGTCCAAAGGGGCAAATGAATACAGGCGAAGTTTGGTTGTTAATAAATCGTTTTCTTGTGTTAAGGTTAAAATTGCTCTGCCTGATTTGTTGTCAGTTTGTGATTGTAAAATCATTGTTTTGCTTTTCATATTTCTATTATACTTTTCAAAAGTAAAGCATATTACAAGAATTTTAGGCTTATGCAGATATCTTTGTTAAAATTGCACTTTTCTTGTTGAAATTTAAGGGGTAAATGACATTTAGAATAATCTATTTTGTTTGACAACCTTGCGTTTGTATGTTAATATTATGTAAGCGTGAATTGGCGGCGTGTTTTTGTGTTGCTTATATTAAAATTTGCATATTAGTTTACGCTTTTGGCAATAATTTTGAGACGAGGATATATGAAAAAGTTTTCTAATTTTGTTATTTGTTTATTATTGTGTGTCTTTGCAATTGGTCTTGTTGGCTGTGGCAAAGATAAAGGCAATTGTTTTAGCCCCGCAACTGAAGAAACCGTTATAGGCAACGGTGGCATGGTTGTTAGGAAAGGTGAATATGTTTACTTTGCAAATGGTTTTCAAAATGTTAGCGAATTAACTGAAGATCAACGCGACAGTGCTTACACAAAAGGTGGACTTTATGTTGCTAAACTTGAAAATGACGAATTTGTGCGTGATGAAGATGGTTATTTAGTTAGCGATAATTTGCGTCAAGTAAGCACAAAGCTCGCTGGTTATGATGCAACTGACCTTTATGTGTTTGGTGATTACCTTTATTTTGTAAGTCCAAGCACAAAGCAAGAATCTGGTAAGTTAACTGAAAGTGAGTGGGCAAAAGATAGGTCTGTTTTCTATCGTGTTAAACTTAACAATTTTGATAAAATTGAAGAACTTTACCAAGCAAATGTTAAACATGAAAATTTAAGTTATCAATATTACAATAAAAATGGCAAAACCTACCTTTTGGTTCATGAAAAAGGTGAAGATTTAAATGGCGATGGTAACACTGATAGGCTTTTGCGTATTGATGTTCAAGCTAAAAAGAAAAAGGACAAAGTTAAAGTTGTTGCTTCAAATGTAACAAGTTTTGTGTTTGGTGCAAATAAAGAAGATAACGCTTTTGACCGTGTTTACTTTGTTGAAAAAGCAGACGAAAAATACAATTTATATCGTTACGATGTTACAACAAATGAAAAAACAACAGTTACTGACGGTTCAACAACTGAAATTGTGGCAAAATTTGTAAGTGAAAATTATGTGTTTATCACTCGCACAGACGGTAGCACAACACGTATGCAACGTGCTGAAATTGGTGGTTCATTTAGAAATATGATGCCAGACGCAAGTGAAGATGCAGTTGGTAAATTGTTCTTAATGCCTAATGGCTCTGACCTTATGAGTGTTGTTAACAATAGATTCCAATTCTATATGGCTGGCAACCAAACTGTAAGCCCTAGATACATTGAAGATACCGATAGCGACAGCGTTTCAACAATCAATGTTATCGGCTTTGCAAATGGTTCTATCGTTTATTATGATAACAACAACAAACTTAAAATGGTAAGTTATAGTGAGTTTTTGGCTGGTAACACTCCAACAATCCACTATCTTGCAAAAGTTGAATTTAATGCTGATTATTTAGATATTAATGGTGGCGACCTTTATTACTGCACAGGTGAAAATGCTGGTTACCTATTCAAAATTGATTTAGTAAACAACACAGCAGAAGAAGGCAAAGCAGAAGGTGAAATTGTTGGCGTTTATTTGGCCGCTGACAAACCAACAGACGAAGAAGACGCAGACTAATTAATCTTATTTGCTGACAATTTGTTTGGTGGTTCAATTATGTTGATATTGTTATGATTGAAAACATAATGTAATTAGATTTAAAAACAATTTATTTTGCAAACTCTCACAAATGTGATTGGCTGTTAAGTAAATAAAAAAACGGACAATTTGATGTCCGTTTTTTTTGTTGTCTTGATAGGTTAAAATTTACTTTTTTTCTTTTTCAATTCTAATTCACGTTTTTGTTTTTCTTTTTCTTGCTTTAACTTGCCAAGTTGTTCATATTTTTTAGCCGTCATTTCACGTGCTATCATGATTTTTGTTTCGCTTGTTGGAGTGAGCTCTTTGCAATAACGTGTTAATTTGCTTACTAAATCTTCAAGATATGGATTTGTGCTTTCGCCACTATGTTGATAGATTGTAAGAATATGTGCACCAGTTTGCACGCCTGTGAAATGGTCTGTGTAAATATCTTTATCAAATGAATAAGTCATTTTAAAGCCGATACCATTTGTGCTTTTATATTCTTCACTCACAGTTTGAATTGTGTAGGCTGGTTTAAGTTTTTGCATCAAAAATTCAGGGTCAAAGTTAACGCCAGAGATAAACATGTTTTTAAAGTTATCAATTAAAAATTGTTTATGCTTCATTAAATGGTCATGCGGCTTAATAAGTTTGCTGAAATGCTTATAGGTGGAGCGGAGTGTGAGCCTGCTGGTTGAGCTGATTTTTTCAGTTGCCATATTAAGTTCACAAAAATTACCAATTTGTGTTTTAAAAAGAACAATGTTTGATTTAAGCAGTGCAAAATCGTCTGTATCATAATAGGTAAATGTCTTTTTAATTTTGTCTTCAAAGTGCATTGCATACTTATCAAAAAAAGCATTTAGTTCCAAAACCGCTGCTTTGGTTTTTTCACTAAACATGATAAATCTGCGTTTTTGATAAATCACATCTAAACTTTGCATTTTAACCCCTTTTTGTTTAATAATAGTTTAGTTAAAATTGCCAAAAAAATCAAGAAAATGTAGAGTTTTTTTATTCTTTCTGCTATAATTTTTATATGAAATACAAAAAAAGCAAACTAAATGCAAAAATTAATACCAGTGTAAATAAGCC
>CAKVCF010000030.1 GCA_934725795.1 uncultured Clostridia bacterium
ATTTGTATGTTGGTTAATGCCTTTATTGTTATAAAGTTCAACAACCAAAGTGTTAAGTGTTTCGAATGCATCACTATCAATACCTTCCAAAATTGCACGGAAGAATTGTTCTAAGAATTGCAAGTGTGTAAAGAATGTTTTGTTTGTGCCTTTCATAACAAGGTCGTCAATGCTTTCATCGTCAACATTATCTTTACCTTCAGTTGCCGCGTCTAAGTCTTCCAACGATGCCATAATATGGAAAGGATTTAAGATACCTGATTTATTTGTACCAACGTCAATAACTTTACCACCAAGATTACGTGTCATAACATCATATTCTTGTTCAGGGTCGAGAATAAACATTTTTGTTCTATCTGCGGCCAAGTTTGCCAAAATGGTTTTTGTTGCATATGATTTACCAGAACCAGATTTACCAATAACCATCATGTTAGAGTTGATACGGCCTGATTTTCTATCTCTTACAAAGAAGTCAACAAACACTGGATAACCGCTTGCTGTTGCCACACCAAGGCAGAAGCCTGCTTTATCTTGCATGATACTATCAACCATAGGGAAAGATGCCGCAATGGTTGTTGATGGCATACTACGATAATAATTCTTTAATGTGTCAATACGGTTTACGCTGCTTGACACAAATGCATCCACTTGCCTACCAAACAAATCGGATTGTTTAAAGCCGTTTTGTTTAAGCACGTTGCGGAATTCTTTACGATCTTCTTCTTTAACACGCGCATGAATAGACACGTCATAAAGTTGTTCGTTATTTGTTTTCAAATCTCTTAACAATTGTTGCAAACTGTCGATATCTGCTTGTTTTTCAATGATTTGGCTGGAACGATAAGTTCTATCCAACTTTGATTCTTTTTCCATAACTGCGCGGTCGATAGCTTTTTCGCCTTTTTCTTTATCAACTGGCATAATATTCATAACCACACGTGTGTTATCTTGGTTAAAGATTGGATATGCCCAACCATTGCCAACTTCCAAAGGATAATTTGAAATAACAAATTGCTTAAATGGACGTTTATCAATTTCCACACGGGACATTTTAAATTCCACTCTATTTGGCATAATCCAATGTGTTAATTGACTTGGTGGAACACCATCAATTTCGCGTTCGGAGAACACTTCTTGGTAGTTTGATTTTAAGAAACTGATTAAGTCCTTTTCCATCAAAATGCGAGAACTAATTGTATATTGTCCAATACCTAAATCGCTTACAATACCTTGAGCGGTTTCGTCCAAGTTGGTTTTATCTGTGCCATACAATACCAAATAATAATGTGCTTGCAAAATTGGTTCTGCTTTGATTGCATTGTTAAGCCTTGCAACACGTTCACGGAATATTAACGAACGTGAATCCATTTCTTCATCCGTATATTGCCCTTCTTCATAAAGTTTTTCAAGCAAGGCATATTTACGGTCGTCATTTTTTAAGAACGCATCAAAGTTCATAGGCTTTGTTGTTTTAATAATACTTGCACGTTGATATTGTGAAATACGTTTAAGTGCCTTACTAAACGTGTTGATAACAGCATCTTGTGCTGGCTCTTGCATCAAATCCAGTGCCAAAGGATCAATTTCAATAACAATACCTGAATATTCACCAAAGTTAATATATTTACCAACTTCAATGTTGAAGAATGGTGTTAAATTTGACATTGGTTTAATCGAACCTTTTGCGCCTTCTTTAACATACTTTTTACTGAATGCTGCAAAACGAATGATTAAAACAACAGAACTATACATTCTAAGCCCTTCGTCAATAGGCAGGAAGAAGGATACGCTGATAGCAAGCCAGCCAATCAGCGCATACCATCTATAGTCCACATCATTAATTCTAAACAGGTTGCTGGCAACAATAACCACAGCAAAAGCCAAACAAAGAATAGCCAGGATGACATCACCCAGCGTAATATTCTTTAAAAATTCTGTTTTAACCCTGGTTCTGCCAGGAATGTATCTAATCATGTTACCCCTAAATTTTTATTATTTTACAACACGTTCAAAAGATTGTTATTCACCTAATTTGTCTTTAATTTCTCTTATCATTCTTAACAATTCAATCATGTCATCTTTATTATTACTTGAAGTTTGAGCACTAGCCAAAGTTTGAATTGCTTTATCAAGTTGTACAATGGTGTCTCTTAAATTTTCTTGGTTAGAAGCCATCGTTGATGTTGCTTTATTTGAATCGTTAATTGTACTTTCTAAGTTGTTAACTGCTGTTGAAATTGATCCAACAATATCTTGCAATTCTTTCAAAGATTTTTCATCTAATTGCGTAGCTCCAGATTCATTTGCTGGTTGTGTAGCATTTTGCACTGGAAGTTGCGCTCCTGTTCCTGTGTTGGCTTGGCCATTAAGTAAAGGTACAAGCATTTCTTTTAACTTATCAATTGTATCGTCTGTAAGTCCTGTGGCAGTTGTTTCTTTGTTAGAGCCATATTTTCTTTCCATACCATAACGTTCAATTTCTGCTGCATTCTCATCAGCTTTTGCTTTGCGTTTTTTATCAGCCTTAATTCTTTCCCTAATATCGTCTTCGCCTACACCTGTTTGTTCATGAACCAATTTAACAAATTCTTCCTGTGATAAACCAGCATTCTCAGCCTTATCAAGTTCTGTTAAAAGTCCCGAATCAAATTTTGTCATAGTGCCTTGACTGTCTAGGCTTTCAGTACCTTCCGACAATTTCCCATCAGCACCAACAAGCCCTGTTTTACCTGTCTTCTTAAAGTCTTCTTCATAGCCTTTTTTAAGTTTCTTTTGTTCAGCTTGATAAGCAGCATCTTTTTGGCCTTTTTTATAATCGCCTATGGATACTCCTAAACCAGTTGACTCAAATACCTTTTTTACAGAACCTTTTTTGAACAAATCATCTGCATTGAGTTCTTTAGTTTTTAAGCCCAGCGCATCACCAGCGGCTTTATGAGCAGAATTCAAAAAACCTGCTGTCCCCTCTTTACCTAAATGACCAACGCCTGTAAAGAAACTTGCTGTACGGCTTGCTCCACTTTCTCTTGCATCTTTCCTTGCTTGGTTAGACCTTACAAATGCACCGCCAACTTTTATTCCATTATCAACGGTTGCTTTACCATATTTTTTAAATGCACCTTGAGTGCTGCCGCGAAGTGATTTGCCATCAGCAAATGCGTTGCCTGCGCCAATGTAGCCAGTAATCATACTTATAAAATCATTCATGCAGAACAATGCACAAACCATAAGAATAAGTTGAACCAAGTTATTGATAAAGAAAGTATCGGCAGCCCAACCAAATGTAATTTTTATATTTTGAACAATTGGCAAGAAACTGAACAATAAGTTCATGCCTGCAACAGCCCCATATGCACTGAGAATGTTCTTTCTAACATCGCCTGTCCAAGACTTGACTGCATTGCCATCGTCCAAAGGATACAATGCACAAAGTGCGGGGCTGATAACAAACAACATTAGCAGAATAAACAAACGTTTTATCATTCCGTACGTTACGTTTATCATAACATACATCATAAATACGCCACCAATTATCAGCATAATATAGTTGATATCATATAGCCTATAAAACTTACTAACAGGGTCCCATTGCCATGTAATGCCAAGGTTTTCACCTTTTTTAGACATGCTTGCAAACATTTGGTCCACAATCTCTGCATAATATTCATTGCTTTGCCCTGATTCTACTGACTGAATACCAATTTCGTCTTTTAACCAACTATTAGATTCCAATGTTTCATTAATTAAAGCACCACCATCATCTTTGGCTTTTTTGCCACGATATTTGTTTGCATTATATGATACACAAATAAATAATTTTCTGCTTAATCTAGTTGCTCCGCCTGTTGAAGTTGCACCATTAACAGCCTGCAAAATGATATTACCAACCCAAACACCAAGTAAGCAACATACAGGAAGCACAATAAAATTAACTAAACCTTTAACAGCACTTGACAAAATATCTTTCCAGCTTTTTGGTTTTTCAGCATAAATTGTTTTTATGAATGCCAATGTTGTGAAAATGATAATCAAGAATAATGCTAAAATCATCATTGAAATTAAAATATTTTTAACGATTGGAGAATTGAACAAATAATATAACAAACCTGTATCATTTTCTGTCCCAGTTGGCGCATCGCCAGTTATCGTTGAACCTGAGCCTACACCAGTGTGAGCACCACCCGAACCATAATAAACAGTGCCAATGCCCGCGAAAGAATAGAACAAATCTTGCAAGATATCTAAAAACAAAAATAGAATTGAAAACAAAGGATACAAAATTGAACCTATTATTCCTAAAATTGCCTCTACCATAAATAACTCCTTATGTTTTTCTTAAAGTTTGATTGTGTGCCTTATTAAAATTTGAATTTTAATTATTTTGGTTTGTTTGTTATTTAAATTAAAAACTTAATTAAAACTAGCAACAAACCAAATTGGCACTTTCAAAGCAAAATATCTAGTTATAGTTAATATTATTATATACTAAAAAGCACAATTAAACAAACAAATATAGCAAATTTTTACAATTTTTTCTGCCTTTCTAATTTCAAAAGAGATTGCTAAACTAGTTATTTAAAATCAAGAAATGCAAGCATAATTACTTTAAGCACAACAGAAAAATTATTTTAGATTAAAAAGCAATTTGCCAATCACTCATTTTTAATGTTTTTCTTTTATTAAAATTTAATTAAAAATGCAATGTAAAAATTAAATTTTGTGTTATAAAAAATTGCAATAAAAAAGATTACGAAGAATTTTAATTCAACGTAATCTCATCAGCGAATGCGAATGGTAAAGCAGAATTAAATTTGATAACCACACCATTTTCAATATAAGTTACAACACCATTTTCATCCGCTGTTATATAACTTGCTTCAGCTTCAGTGCCAGACAATTTGTAAAGTGCGGTTGGCTTTGTTACTGCTGTTGCAGAGTTGTAAGAAACTGATTGCAAAGTTGTTGTGCTTGAAATAATTTGATATTGATACATTGTGATATCGTCATTTACTGGCCATTCAGTATAATCGTTGAATGTTTTGCCACCATACTCAATTGAAAAGTTTTCGGTGTCAACGCCATACACATTCAAAGTCAAATTGTTTATAGTTGTGTTGGTTTTTGGCAAATACATCATAGCAACATATTTTTTCTGTGCCACGTTTTCAAGCATCTTGTCGCCTTGCAAAACCTGGTCATAAACAAAATATTTTAAACTTCTTGTTGTGCCTTGTGATGCAAAGAAATTGTCAAGCGCTGTTTGAATATTTTCTTTAACAGTTGCTTCGTCCACTTCAGCTTCGCCAGCTGGTGTAAAACTTACAATTCCACCTTCAGCATTGAAATTGAAAAGGATAAAGTTTGAAACAATTTCTTCTTTAAACTGACCTAGTAACTCAGCATTCAAGCCAAAATATTTAATGCCTTTTGCTTTTTCTGTTAATGTTAAAGTTGCCAAATCTATGCCTTGCTCTGCATAGTTAGGATTATCGTAAACATAAGCTTTTTCAGTTAATGCGTTTAAAATTGTTTTAATTTTTTCATCTGCAGTTGTTTCGTCAAAGTCTGCTGTTTTATCTTCTGGCAAAGTTACATTGATTGTAACTGTATAATCTTCACCATTTTTAACTTCATCTAACGCATCATAAACCAAGTTTGCATAGTCATTTAAAATATATTTTGCAGCTTCTTCATCATCTTCATACACAAGCCTAACAGCATGAAAATTGTTTCCGTTTGCACCAAACTGGCTGTTCATTCCACCACCGCCAGCGCCTCCACCGCTGCCACCAAAAAGCCAAGCAAACATCATATCTATCATTTGTGCAACTACAAGTGCTATTAACAGAATCAATCCACCAAGCAACAGCCAAGGCACGAATGGAGCTGCTGATTGAGTCATTTTCATGACCCACTGACCTACTGCCGACTTCCTTTTGGTTTCAGTTCTTGTTGCTTTTGCTTTCAATTGACGATTATGCAAAGCATCATTCATCAATTGCTTTTCTTCTCTCTTTAAAAATGGCGGCAACATAGAATTTGTGTCAAGTTTATGATTGATTTTTTTATCAAGTTTATCATATTGAGCAGAAAGATAATCTTGCCTTAGCATTTGTTCCAATTCTTCAGGTTGATCTTGCTCATCATTGTCAGCCGAATCTTGTGAATCGGCTTCATCGTATTCTTCCGTTTCAGGGGTGTCTAGATTGTTTTCTTGTGTTGAATCAAATTCTTCATTTTGATTGTCTTCACTGCTGCCATTGTAATCAAATCTATTGTCAGCCACATTTACCCCCTTTTATTATTGTTGCTTATCAGTTACAAAAGCATTTTAAGCACCAAATAAAATCTTTTATAATTTTATTATACCAACAAAAAATTAAAAATACAAACAAAATATAACATTTTTAGAACTGAGAAAAAACTAGGATTAAACAGAACAACGCTAAAAAAAAATTAAACAAAATGATTTACAAATCAATCTTCAAAATATATTTTGTTTGTAAAATCAATACAATTTCAGCAAATTAAAACAAAAAATGAGGTTGCCCTCATTTTTAATCAAACTAATTTACAGTCATTGTAAAAGTTGTTGAAACTTTGCCGCAATATACGGTTACTTCGTAAGTGCCTTTTTGTGAAATAATGAAATTTTCCAAATAAATTTTATTTTTATTCAATTCATCAAGGCCTGTGAATGTTTCAGTGGTATCGTCAGCGTATGTGAGTGTTACTGAAAAGTTTTTCAAAACTTCAACCTTATAGTCAGAAATTGAACCATTTGTTGCAGGATCAAAAGCTGTAACACTTGTTGGTGCGTTACTGATAGTCATAGCTTTAACGTTTTTATATTCACCGCACGCTGAAAGAAGGGTGCAACAGCACACCATCATAATAAGGCTTAAAACAACCAAAGAAATTTTACGTGTCTTTGTCATTAAATTGCCCCTTGAGCGCCTGATACAAGGCCGTCAATATTCAAAGCCAACCAGTAGAATAATGCAATCAAAACTAATGTTACCACGATACCAACGATAACAGAAATAAGTTTTGCTTTAGCTTCGTCACGTGCTGATTTATCTTCTGCTTTAACAAATTTGATGCCAACCCAAATTTGGCATCAAATTTGTTAAAGCAGAAGATAAATCAGCACGTGATGAAGCTAAAGC
>CAKVCF010000031.1 GCA_934725795.1 uncultured Clostridia bacterium
TATCAATAGTGTGTTTGCAATAGATAGACGTAAAGAAATGGAAGTAAGCACAACTGAACAATTATTTATGGCAGTGCAATATGGCTTTAAACCTGTGTTTGTTGGCAACTGCACAGTTGCACAAAAAGTTTATGAAAATGCAAAATTAGTGCTTACAGCAATTGCTTCTGCAAACATGACCGATCTTGAAAAAGCAACAGCAATCTTTGATTGGCTTGAATTTGCTTTCAATATCAACATGGATGCAAAACTTATTACAGTTGGGGCAACTGACAAACTTGGCACATTGGCAGATTATGGCACACGTGCTGAATTCTACCTTGATGGATTGTTCTATAATATTGGTCAATCAACAAATGGCGATATTGTGATAGGCTCTAAACAAGCGACAGCGGAATCACTTTCAAAAGCATTTGTTTTGCTTTGCGGGATTGAAGGCATAGAAACACGCAAGATTAATGGTAGTTTGCTTTACAAAGACACTGAAAGCAGTGCTGCAACGGGGCACGAACACAGTTGGAACAAAATAAAACTTGCAACAACTGAAGGCGAAGCCGCAACATGGCTTAACGTAGATATTGCATACAGCGATTTAAGATATGACGCACGTACAAAATCAAATTCATACAATATGGCAAGCCATTTGTTATTCTTGGTTTCGGATGCTTATTTGCAATCCAACTTGAATTTTGGCAGTGTGTTAAATAAATTGTCTGTCAGCGATATGGGCGAAAAACAAATTGTAACATTGCCTGAAAACAAACAAATTGGCAAAATTGAACAAAGTTACGATTATTATTCAAACACAATTAAGTCAGTAAGCTTTGAACAATTAAAACAAACAATCAATGAAAGCTTCTTGCAACCATCAGCAGATAAAATGACAACTGGCGTTGAGCAAGCAGAAAATGCACCATCAACATTTGGGCTTAAATACAATGCAAGTTCAAATTATAGGCAATATTTGATGGGCGAATATGATGGCACAATTTCTCGTTTGGAAGCTTATCTGCTTAACATGTTAATCTATGGTAAAAATTTGCTTATCAATAATGATGAAAAGGTAAGTTCATTTGAATTGCGTGTTGACCAAGATTCTTCAATTGACTTTGCAAATAGATTGTCTAACTTGAACACAACCAAGATGAATAACACATATATTTTAGATAGTGAGTATGAAGAAAGGAAATATTTAACTATCAACACATTCTCTTACCAAGATACTTCAACTGGCACAATCACACTTGTTGTTACTATGAGATATTCAAGGTAACAATAGAATAATTTTAATTTAACGCGTCAAACTAAAACTATGAAAGTTGATGCAGTTAAAACCCTAAAAGAAATTAGACAGAAACTGCACGAAAGCGGTGATTTACTAAACCGTAGCGTGCAGTTTTTTGGCACGCAAATCACACTTGTTTTTGTGGCAGATTTGGTTGACGACCAGCTTTTAAGCGATTCGGTTGTTCATCCTATGTGTCGCTATTCAGGAGAAATAGGGCAAGACGTGGTGGCGGAACTTAAAAACAAAGTGTTGGCAGATTGTTCACTCAGTTCGGCTTACGAATTAGATGAAGCCATAACTAAACTTTTGCAAGGCAATTGCCTTTTATTGGTGGACGGGGCAGAAGAAATTTTGGCTGCCAATGTTGAAAAGATTGTTGTTAGGGCGGTTGCAGAGCCTCCAACAAGTGTGGTTATAAAAGGGCCAAGAGAAGGATTTAATGAAAGCATAAAGTATAACCTTAACCTTATTCGCCGCAGGGTTAAAAGTGATGATTTGGTTGTGAATACACTTGAAATCGGCAAACTTACAAAAACGCAGGTTGCTGTTGTTTACTTCAATTCAGTTGCTGACAAAAAAGTTGTTAAACATATTTTAAAACGTTTGGAAGATATTGAGATAGACGGTGTGATTGACAGCCACTATCTTGTATCTTTTTTGCAAAAGAATCCAAAGTCGCTTTTTAAACAAGTTGGCGACACTGAAAAACCAGACATTTTGGTTGGCAAAATGCTAGAAGGTAGAGTTGGAATTTTGGTTGACGGCAGCCCGATTGCTTTAACTTTGCCATTTATTCTTATTGAAGATTTGCAAAACAGTGATGACTATTATAGCCAGCCAATACGCGTAACTTTTGTGCGCATCTTGCGTTTTGTTGGCGTTATTTTGGCGGTGCTGTTGCCTGGTATGTATGTGGCACTTGAAAAATTCCATTATAAAATTTTGCCACTTGAATTTTTGGTTACAATTATGAACACAACGCAGGGTATACCATTTTCGCCTTTTATGGAAGTGCTGTTTATTGTGCTGTTGTTTGAAATTTTGTACGAAGCCAATTTGAGCATGCCACAATATTTTGGTATGGCAATGAGCATTGTTGGGGCATTGATTTTAGGTGAAACAGCCGTTAATGCAGGGTTGGTAAGCCCTCCAGCAGTTATGATTGTGGCACTTTCTGGTATAACGTTCTATATTGTGCCAAGCCAAGCAGCACAGTTTAGTATGTTGCGTTTGCTTGTGCTGATTATCGGCGCAAGTTTGGGGCTTTATGGTGTGATTGTTTTTTGCGTGCTGATTGTGGCATATTTAAGCAGTTTTGATAGTTATAATTCTGCATATCTTGCACCAACTGCACCTTATATTGCCAGCGACCAAAAGGATATGTTTAAACGCACAACCATAAAAGAGATGATAAAAAGGCCAAAATCCATTGCTAACAACAAGCATAATTTGGATAGGAGGCGTGATGATGAAGATTAATTATAGGCAAGTTAGTTTGCTGGTGATGATGAGTTTTATTTCAGTTAAACTTATGGCGTTGCCAAGTTTGTTATCTCATGACGCTGACAATATGAGTTGGATTGTGCCAGCCGTGATGATGCTTGTTGATTTTGTTTATGCCTTGTTGTTGCTTGATTTGATGAAGAAAAATGAAACACAAAATTTTTATGAATTTGCAAAACAAACGCTGGGCGTGGTTGTGGCAAAAATTGTGCTTGCAATTTTGGCTTGCTATTATGCTATTGTGCTTGCAATAATCGGCAAAGGGTTGGAACTGTTTATAATTCAAAACCTTTATGAAGAAATGTCTTGGTTTTTATTTGGCGTTCCACTTATGGCTGTGGTTGGCTTTATGGTTTATAAAGGGGTACGCAACATTGCAAGGGTTTGTGAATTTTTTTGGATACCAGTTGTGGTGGCGTGTGTGTATATTGCGGTTAAAGCGTTTCAAGGTGTTGATATAACAAGTTTTTTACCTATGTTTCAGCAAGGCGTAAAGCCAGTGGCTTGGGCAATGTTTAAATATATTGCATGGTTTGGTTCTTCAACATTTTTGCTTATGCTGTTTGGAGATGTAGAGTTTGGCAACGCAAAAAAACGCAACCTTATTTTGTTTTGTTTGATTGCGTATGTTGTGGTGCAACTGCTTAACTTTGTGTTCTATGGTTTGTTTGGTGTAACCAGCCCAACGCACCAGTTTAGCATAAGTGATATTGCACAATTTAATGGTTCACGTTCCAGCATTGGTGAACTATCTTGGCTTGTGGTGAGTTTGTGGGTTGTGGCACAAATTGCACAATTTGCCCTTTACGGATATTGTTTTGTTAAGGCAATTATGTTTTTGTTTAACATAAAATCACCAACTGTAGGCATTTTGTTTTTGTATGCTTATATCATCTTTTGGGGTGTGTGGGGTACAAAAACCATGCAACCAGAAGTAATATTTTATCAACCAATCACCAGTTGGCTAACCATTGTTGTGGCATATATTTTGCCTATCGTTTTGTGGGTAGGACATGGGGTAAATGTGCATAAACAAAAGATTAAAAATGCAAAACAGCAAACCGAACAACAACCTATTGAAGATACAGCGGGGCAGTCAATAGACAACATTTCAAGCGGTGGGCAGATTAAAAAAGCAGAGCAACTGAAATTAGCAAATGTAGAGAATAAAAAGCAGAAAACAAGCGGCAAATTAAAAGGGGTGGAACATGAAAAAGTTTAAGTCTATTTTCAGCCCAAGCAAAATTTTAGTTTTGATGTTTATTCTGCTTTTGATTGCGACAATACCAGAATTTACAAAGCCAGCAATGAGCCAAACCGAAGCGATTGTAACCTTTTTATGCGTTGATAAAGAAGAACAGGATTTCACAGTGGGTGTGAGTGTGTTGTCGACTGCTGACGGTAAAAAACCAAACTATACTTTTTATTACGCAAATGGTCAAACATTAGGGGACGCCATGGACAATGTTTCACTTTCAATCGGCAAAGAAATGGGGTTTTCGCAGTGTGAAGTTATGGCTTTTGGCGACAAACTTTGTGAAGACGGGGTTATAAGTGCACTTGATTTTATGGTTAGGCTTAAAAAAGTCAGCCGTAATGCAATGCTTATCAACTTTGGCGGTGATATAAAAGATTTCACCAAAGCATTGTATAAATTGTTTACTGAAAAACAACTTAAAATTGAGCAAATTATAAATTTTGATAAAAAATATATTCTTTCAACTGATAGCAGTATTGATAATTTCTATCGTGGATATTTCAGCCCAATTTCTGTTGGCGTTTTGCCCAAAATGACAGTTTTAAAACAAGAAACAGACAATGCAATTCAAGTTCAATCTTCTGGCGAAGGACAATCGCAAGGCCCTGAAACAAACGGAGCGGAAATGCAAAAGGAAGAAGAATTATATTTGCTTAATGACGGCACAATGGGTGTGTTTAAAAAGGGGAAAAAACAGTTGGAATTAGATTTTGCAACTGTGCAAGAAATGAATTTGTTTGTAAACAAAGATTATCAAGGTTTGATTAACATTACAGATGTTACTGACCATATTTATGACCATGCAACAGTGGTTATGAACATAACAAAAACTGCACCAAAAATTAAAGTGAGTTTTGATGGTGATAAACCAGTTTTTAATTTAGATTTAACTTTAACTATGTATATTGAAGAAATCGTGCAAGACGAACAATCTTCAACTTTTATGCGTAGGAACAAAGAGTTTTACACAAAAACACTTTTAAACCGCATTGAACAAAAGGTGTTAAATCAACTAGAAACGGCTTCTAAATATTGCGTTGATAACAATATTGATGTTATAAATGCTTATCAAAATTTTAACTGTTTTAAACCAAAACAATTTAAAAAATATTTAAAGCAAGTTGGACAAGAAAATTATTTGCAAGGCATAGATTTTAAGTTTAAAGTTAAAATTGAAAGTGCATATTAATTTATTGTAAAGTTCAATAAAATGTCGCTTTAATTTTATAAACAAATTTTTATCAATGTACAATATCATGTGATTGAAAAATAAAAAATACACCAGTTTTGGTGTATTTTTTTTGTGGATAAGTTGAGTTTTAGTTTTAACAAAAAGTGGAATTAAATAATTTTAAATTTTAATTAAAGTTTTAAAAGTTTTTGTGTTTAATTAAAATTTTTAACTTATTAAACTTTTAAGTGGTTTTTTGTTTAAAATTCAACCACTTTAATTTAAAAATAAATTTTTTTATGCACGAAGGCTTGCGTTTAATGTGGAAATTTCTGCTTGCAAAACATGGTCTACAATAGGTGAGATTTCAGTTTCAGCCAATGGCTTTTCACCTTGACGGATATTCAAAGTGAAAGCAACACTCTTTTTGTGTTCACCAAGTGTATCACTAACATAAACGTCAAACACTTTTGCACTTACAATATTTTGCTTATCTGCTTTTAAGGCAACTTTGATAATTTCACTTGCAGGTGTGTCGCGGTCAACAACAATTGCAAGGTCGCGTGTGATATATGGCAATTTGTCTGGTGCACTGCCTGTATGGCGGTCGTTCAAACGACAAATTACATTGCTTAAATTAATTTCTGCCATAAACACTTTTTGGTTGATATCAAAGTTTTTCAAAATGGTTGGGTGAACTTCACCAATTTCACCAATCTTGCGATTGTACAAGTAAATATCTGCACAAATGCCAGGGTGGAACATATGGTTTTGTGCTTGGCGATAATCAAGGGTAACGCCAATGCTTGCCATAATTTTGTTAAGGCGATTTTTAAGGTTATAGAAATCGTAATCACCAGTTAAACTTAAACACAAATTGTTATGTTCGTCTGGCAATTCGGTTAAAGGAAGTTGTTTAGCAATAAACACACGTGCCAATTCAAACAATTTAAGGTTTTTGTTGCCTTGTTTTAAATTGAAACTGATAGTGTTAAGCATGCCTGGCATAAGGCTGGTGCGCACAACGCTATAATCTTGACCAATAGGGTTTGCAATAACAATATGTTTTGCCAAATCAAGCCCTGCATTTTGAATTGTTTTTGGACTGCCAAATTGCCATGTAAGTGTTTCATCAAAACCAAACAAGGCACTATTTACTTTAAGTTTGTTGATATTTTTTTGTTCAACTGTCAATTCACCAACTGTGTGGAAATCGGTTGAAGTGCTATCTTCAATGCTGATTTTATCTAAGCCATAAATACGGCCAACTTCTTCACAAATGTCGCATTCACGTTCAATATCTGTTCTTTCACATGGAATTGTTGAAACAAGTTTATCACTATCTTGTTTATCAATGATTGTTGCAATATCAAGTGAATTTAAAATTTTAACCATTTCTTCGGCTGGTATGGTAAGACCAAGGCGTTCATTGATACGTGTAACGCTGCTGATAACTTGCCTTAATTTTGGCAATTCAGTGTGAACGTCCACAATTCGTTTTGAAATTGTGCCAGCGTTAAGTTTTGTGATAATGTTAAGGGCGCGCTTTAAACCAACTTCAGTGTTTTCAATGTTAACACCTTTGCTGTAACGAATGCAACTATCACTAAGCATACCAAGGGCATGAGAAGAACGGCGAATATTTGCAAAGTTGAAATTTGCACTTTCTAACATAACGTCAGTTGTGGTTTCATATGTGCCAGATTCAACCCCGCCCATAATGCCTGCAATAACCATAGGTTCGTTTGCGTTGGCAATAACAAGGTTATCTTTGGTAAGTTCGTGTTCTTTTTCGTCCAAAGTTAAAAGTTTTTCATTTTCTTTTGCACGGCGAACAATAATTTTGTTGCCAGCAATTTTGCTTAAATCAAAAGCGTGCATAGGTTGACCAACTTCCAACAACACATAGTTTGTTATATCAACATAAAGTGAGTGAGGGGTGT
>CAKVCF010000032.1 GCA_934725795.1 uncultured Clostridia bacterium
CCTTTATCAATAAGGTTCATTATATATTCTTTTGGAGTGTTGCCAACTTTGTCGTTATAGCCACCTTCTGGGGTATAGTGAGGGAATAAATATTTACCAAACTCAAACTCAACATTGCATTTTTCAGCAATTTCAACAGTGGTGTCCAACGCTTCTTCATCTTGTGGCAAACCTTCAAGCATTTGGTCGTAGGTTTTAAAATAAAGTTCGTCAGTAGGGAATTTAAGCCTATCTGGGTCGTCCACAAACTTTTGCATAGCAACGCACATTAAAACGTCTTGCATTTCAGCATCTTCTTTAAAAAGATAGTGTACGTCATTTGTTGCAACAAGTTTTATGCCAAATTTTTTGCTATATTCACGCAATTTAGCGTTTACAATCTCTTGTTCAGGCAAGCCATTGTGTTGAATTTCCAAATAGAAATCATCTTTAAAAAGGTTTTTAAACCACATTATTAACTGTTCGGCTTTTTCAAATTGTTCTTGCAAAATAAGTTTTGGAATATCGCCAGCAAGACAGGCAGAAAGACAAACCAAACCTTCACTATATTTTTCAAGGGTTTTGTAGTCGATACGTGGTTTATAATAGAAGCCATCACGGAAAGCAATGGTGTTAAGCATGCTTAAATTTTTGTAGCCTTGTTGATTTTTAGCAAGAATAATAAGGTGAGAATTTTTTTGTTTGCCAGTTTTAACGTTTAAATCTTCCGCAACATAAAATTCACAACCAATGATAGGCTTTATTCCAGCGTCTTTGCAGGCATCGTAGAAAGTAATAACACCATACATATTGCCGTGGTCAGTGATTGCAATGGCTGGCATACCATATTCTTTGGCAAGTTTAACAACTTTTTTAATGCGGGCAGCACCGTCCAACAATGAAAATTCAGTGTGTAAATGCAAGTGAACAAATGGCTTCATCAATTTTCTCCTTTATGTTTTTTATAGATATCAATTATTTTATCTAAGCGGTATTTAACACCAGCGCGACTTAAATTTTTGCCAAGCATTGTGGCAAGTTCGCTGAGTGGAAGATAAGGGTTAGCATATCTTAATAAGGCAACTTCTTTAAGGTTTTCATCAAGCAAATCAAGATTGTCAGTTTCAATAAAATAGGTTATAGCTTTCATTTGCTCAGCAATGGCTGTAAGTGTTTTATCAAGGTTAGATTCAAAACAGTTGTTTTGGCGGTTTGCACTGTTGCGCATTTCACGCATTGCAAGGCTGTTTTGAACTTCAAGGGCAGTGTATTGTGCACCAAGCAAAACAAGAAAATCGCACACAACTTCACTGTGTTTGTTGTAAAACACAATTCCGTTTTGCCTTGGCTTAGATTTAAAATCAAAACCAAATTTTGTAAGCAAGGTTTTTAACAAATCTTGCCTTTCTGGACGCATAAAAAACTCTAAATTATAGCCTTTGCTGTTTTGATTGCTATTTAATTCACAGTAAAAATTGCCACAAATAACAAACAATGTTTTAAGTAGGGTAAGTTGGTCGCAATCGCTGTCAAACAATGTATAGTTTGGAGCAGAATCTATATTGCAATCAATCAAAATGGTGCGAATATCGCCAGAGAGCATTAAAAACTCTTTCCAAGTGTTAACAATAACATTTGGGTAAAAGTTTGATACAATTTTTGTTGCTTTTTCACACACTTCATTGCTGGCGTTTATCAGCAACCTTGAATTTTGCATATCAACAAAACCACAAAGGTCAATCACAACAGAAAGAAAGGCGTGGCTGCAACAGCTGTTTGATGGTATGGATGCTAGAATTTGCTGTTTGCAACCTTTCATTGTTAACTCCTTTTCTTACGTTTTTCTTTTTTAAATTTTGGCAAATCGTTGATATTCACAATGCAACTATCAGGCAATCTTAATCTTAAAGCGGCTTGTAAACCTAAATGACAATCACCAACACGCTTGCAATGATGAGCATCACTGCCAAGCACAAATTTGCAACCAAGGTTATAGCATGTTAAAATCTCTTCATCAGACATACCCAAACGTTTGCCGTTAAGTTCGATTAATGTGTTTGTTTCTTTCGCAACACGAGCAACCTTTTCAACGTCCACTTTGCAATCGTGGTTTAGGTGAGTGATAATGTCAATATCATATTTACGCATAGCGTTGATATAGGCATTTGTGTTCTTTTCAATTTGACGGCGGCTGGTGTGGTGAAACAATGTGCACATAATGTTTTTCATAATAAATTTCCATTGTTCACGTGAACTGGTTGATTTAACAAGTTTATGAAAACCGCACAAAATAATGTCTAAATCGTCATAGTCGCTATCAATAATGTCAATGTGCCCTTGGCTGTCCAACAAATTTGCTTCAACGCCAAGCAAAACGTCAATAGGGTAACGTTCTTTGGCATCTTCAATGTCGGCCCTAACTTGTGGTATATCTTTACGCCTTACGCCATAGGTCTTTTGATTAAAGCCGTGGTCGGTGATAGCAATTTGCCTTAAACCTTTTTCATATGCAACACGCACATTTTCTTCCACAGTTGATTTGCCATGGCCGTTGCGTGAATATTTTGTGTGAGTGTGATAGTCTGCTAAAATAGACATAAATTTCTCCTTTTAAACAATTTTAGCTTGTTAGCTAAACTTACTTAAATATCAACTATTGATATGATTATTATGGCTGTTTAACAAAGTTAAAAACTAAAAACAAAGTTATTTTAAAATGTTAAACAGTAATAATCTTTTAAATAATTTAATCTGCAATTCATTATAACACTCAAGGCAAAAAAAAACAACATTTTTGCTTTATAAAGATACAATTCAAACTGATTAAATGTTGTGTTGCAAATAATGTGTCTTTCAATGGTATTGTTAAATTGTGTAGGTATGATTAAACACACCTAAATGTGGTAGTGTTGTATAAATCGTAAAGAAATAAATAAACTGCAATAATTTTTTTAACAATAAAAACACACTCCGCCAAAAGTGTGCTTTTAATTTTTGTGTTATTATCTTCTTAGCAAATATGAGATGAAATCGTTTCTTGCATTACATGATTTAACTAATCTATAAACAGCTTTGATGTGTGTTCAATTATTTTTCTACAAATTCAATTTCTGGCTCAAGCACGGCTGAATATTTTATAAATATCTCATTCTCAACCTGTTTAATAAGGTTTTTAACGTCATCACTTGTTGCTCCTCCAAGGTTTACAATAAAACCTGCATGTTTAGGTGATACTTGTGCATTGCCAACTGTTTTGCCTTTTAGCCCGCACTCATCAATCAATTTGGAAGGAATGATGTGTGTGCGCTTAAAAATGCTGCCAACACTAGGTTTATCAACTGGCTGAGTGGCGGATTTTTTGTTTAAAGTTTCAGTGATTTTAGCTTGAATTTCCGCTTTGTTTTTGCGCTTTAATTTTAGTTTTGCTTTGGTGATTATAAAGTTTTGCTTTGCCTTAAACATAGAGTTGCGATATTCAAAATTGCATTCATTTTGTTTTAATTTAACAGTTTTAAATTTTACTTTTTGTGGTTTTATTTTGTTGTTTTGGACGTGTGGTAAGGTGTTGTTTTGATAAACAAAAAAACCTTTAATCCATACAACTAAACTGGCAATATCTTGCCCCCAAGCCCCTAAATTGTTTGTTAACGCACCGCCAAGGGTAGAGGGTATGCCAGCAAAATGCTCTAAGCCAGATAAACTTTTTTGTTTTGTTAAGTTAATCAATTCTGCAATAGTTGTGCCGCTTGTGGCTGAAAGTTGTTTGTTAAACACGAATGTTGATTTTGCTTTGTTAACAATAATTGCACCATCAAAACCAGCATCGTCAAACAGCAGATTAGCACCAAGGCCAATAACCTTAAATTTTGTGTTGTTTTGTATACACCAAGCCACACTCTGTTTTAATTGGCGTATAGAGTGAACAACAAAAAGCCATTTTGCATTTCCACCAATTTTAAAAGTGCAAAATTCTTTTAAACTTTTAAATACATATTTTTCAAGTTTTTTGCGCATTAAATAAAAACATTTTGGATTTTGCAGTTAAAGATTGCATTTTCCATATCACTATATATTCCGTCAGTATAAAGTTTTGTGTTAAGTGTAGAGAATAAGTGATAATCTGCCAGTTTGTTTTGTTCTGTTTGGCTTAACACCTTGCTGCAAAATAGGTTTATAATTTTATCGGTTCTTGTGCGGCCTATATATTGCACAAGGTCAGTGTAACTATCAACAGGCGTGATGCTGGCGTTGGTACGGCCAATTTTATTTAAGTTATCAATTCTAAACACATCACGGGCACTGCCAAGCAAAGCGTGATTATGATGATAAACAAAGTTTTTGTATGTTTCAAAAGGTGTGCCAAAGTTTTTAACTGGCAGTTTGGCGTTGTTTATTGCATTTTGTGGATTAATAAACCCTGTTGTGCCGTATTCAATGCTTTCTTCCTTTTCCCCGTGTGAAAACATGGCATATCCACTTGCAATATATGCCAAAGCGTAAATTTTGCCGTTAAATTTGCCTGAATCAACCAAACTTTTTCTAACTCCTAAATCGGTGTCAAATGCTTCAAGTTTATCAAGCACAAGTTTGCCAACACCACTGCCAAAAGAGATAATATCTGGCAAACCAGCCTCTAAATTATCTGCCAATTTTGTTGCGTCAATTTGTTGAATATGAAACAGTACAGCAGGGTTTTGCTTTTCAATTTCACGTGCAATTTTTTTAAGATAATTTATGCGTGGTGCACTGCCACCTTCAAACGTTTCAACATGCCAAACATTATAAACAACAGTGTTTGCGGTTGTTTTGCTGTATAACACAAACTGCTTGGCCTTTTTAAAACCAAATGCAAAAACATAAACACAAACCACACATACGCACGCCGCCAAAAAAATTTTGAGTGCAATTTTTTGTGTTGCTTTAATTTTTTGCTTATCAATATTCCACTTTTTCATAAAACAATCTATGAAAATTTAAACCAAAATATTTTAAAAACCGCAATAATTGTGGTATAATAAAACTGTATGGACATAGTGCTTGATAAAGTTAAACGTCTGCCAAACAGTCCAGGCGTTTATATAATGAAAGATGTTGACGAAAACGTTATCTATGTTGGTAAGGCGAAAAACCTTAAAAAACGTGTCAGCCAGTATTTTTTACGTAAACAAGAGCATATCAAAGTGCGCAATATGGTTGCAAAAGTGCGTGATTTTGACTTTTTTGTTGTAAATGACGAAATGGAAGCCTTGGCACTTGAAAACAATCTTATCAAAAAGCACAAACCTTACTATAACATTTTGCTTAAAGATAGCAAAACTTACGCCTATATAAAGGTGAATTTAAAAGAAGATTATCCGCGTTTTTCTGTAAGCCGTAAGTTGAATAAAAACGATAAATATTTTGGCCCGTATCTTGCGGGCGTTACTGCACGAGATGTGCTTGGTATTATGGATTATGCATTTCCGCTGCGCAAATGCAAATTGCCTTTAACTGAACACGGCAAACCGCTTAAACCTTGCTTGTTTTATGAAATGCACTTGTGTGCAGCCCCTTGCGCCAAAATTGTTTCAAAGACGGATTATCGCAAAATTGTTGACCAAGCCATAGAATTTTTGAAAGGGGATACCAAGCAGGTTGAAAAAGTGCTTACTGAAAAGATGTCCGCCGCCAGCGCAAACGAAAACTATGAAGTGGCTTTGCAAATACGTGATAGGCTTAAAATGCTTGAAAAAATGAAAGCAAAAGTAATTACCAGCCTTGGCAGTTTGGTTGATTATGATGTGTTTAAACTTGCCACATCTGGCGACTTTTCTGCGATGTGTGTGCTTGCTGTGCGTGGCGGCAAATTGCAAGGTATACAAACTTTTGATATACTTTCGTTTTTGGATGAAGCAGAAGCCTACACTCAATTTATAATGCAGTATTATTCCACACACCCAATCAATGTGGACGAAATTATTATGCCAGAAATTGACACTGCAGAAATTGAACTATTTTTAAACGATAAAGCGGGTAAAAAAATAACTATAACAAAGCCAAAAATTGATAGTGTGAAATATAAATTGCTTGATATTGCCCTTAAAAATGCCCAAATTCATATGGAAAAGAATTTGGAACGTACAGTTAAACACAACAACGCCAGCATAGGTGCAGTTAATCAACTGCAAAAGGATTTAAATTTGAGCCGTGCACCAAAACGCATAGAGTGTTATGATATTTCGCACACTTATGGCACTTACACAGTTGCAAGTATGGTTGTGGTGATAAACGGTGAAAAAGCCCCACAAATGTATCGCAAATTTAAGATTGAAACGGTTGATTTTATAGATGACTTTGCTTCAATGAAGGAAGTTTTAACCCGCCGTATGCAAAACTTAACTGGTGATGATATAAGTTTCAGTTCGATGCCAGATTTGATTGTTATTGATGGCGGCAAAGGGCAGTTAAGTTCGGCATATGAAGTGCTTACAAACTATAATTATCCAAATGAACTTGTCAGCCTTGCAAAACGTGAGGAAGAAGTGTTTAAACCAAACATTTCACGTCCATTTATTCTTCAAAAAGGCAGTTATTCTTTGCGTTTGTTGCAACTAGCACGTGATGAGGCACACCGCTTTGCAATCACTTTTAACCGTCAACTTCGTGGCAAGGGCGCGTTCCGTGGTGGACTTGAAAGCATTTCAGGTGTAGGTCCAGCCACAAGACGTGCACTTTTGCGTCAGTTTAAAACAATCGAAAACATCAAAAACGCCACACTTGAACAACTTGAACAAACCCAAGGTGTAACCAAGCTAACAGCAAAATTTATTTATCAACATTTCAATAAAAACACATAAAAATAGCAATAATTAGCAGACAAATAAAAAGTTTGCTAATTTTTTTAAAAAAGTTTGCAATTTTTGTTGACAAACGGATATAATAGTGA
>CAKVCF010000033.1 GCA_934725795.1 uncultured Clostridia bacterium
AACTGCATAACTGCTGTTTAAAACAATGTTTAAATTTGCATATGCTTTGATGCTTTCAAGGTTATAAGGTTTGCTTAAGTTAGATAAATCTAAATAAAGTTTGCCGTTTACTCCTAAATTTAAATCTGCCTTTTTAACATTCAAATTTAAATCAAGTGCAAATTGTTTGTTGCTTAAATTTTCAACGGTTTGTTTAACGGCTGCTGCCAAATTGGTGATATTTGATAAATCACTATATTCACCCTTAATTTCAGGCACACCATATACGTCATAAACTGTTACATTTGCGTTTGCTTGAATATCTTTTATATCAATGCCAGAGATTGACAATGCTTGCAAGCCTTCACCATAGGTCAATTTAAGCACGATGTTGGTTTTGGTTGCAATGTAAGCATTGCTGAGTTCAATGCGTGCGGTGGTTTCGCCAATTTCTATGCTTTCAATCAAGCCAAGGCTTAAACTGCTAAGGTCGCCCGCTTTGATTTGTTCAAAGTTAAAGTTTGGCAAAATTTCTTTTAACACTGCATTAACATCAACTGAACTGCCTAAAATTGTTGTTAAATCTGTGATTTTGCTGATTGGCAATTTAACTTTTAAGCCGTCCAAATTCAAATAGATAACATTATCTTTAATGTGTGCTTCAACTGGAATTGTTTTGCCTTCAACCACGGCATTTAAGTTAACATAAATTGTGCCGTTGTTATAAGCCACATCGCCATTTACTGCCACTGTTTTACCTTTAACAACAAGGTTTGAAGCAATGTTAACTGCAAATTTGTTGGTTGTTTTGAAGTTGTCAACAGTGTTCATAACTGCTGAAATCAACTTGTTTGTGTTGTTTAAATCGGTAAATTGATACGCTGTTGTGTCAAAAACAAATGCAGTTGCACCTAAACTTACGCTTGCTGTTGCTTGAACATTGTTAATATCTAAATTGCTTAACACGATGCTTGAAATTTGTGTGCCATAATTTAACAAGATATCCACATTTTGTTCACTATTTAAAAGTTGTTTATCAAGTTGCAAACCAAACTTGCCTGATGTTGAACTGATAACCGCCACCACATTTTGTGGCAATTTGTTAAGGTTGCCAGCCACAACGTCAACGATAACGCTTGTGTTTGCCAAAATTTGTTTTGCAAGGTCTGCCACCTGCAACACTGCTTGATTGTTAAGTGCTGGTTTGATTGAAGCGAATATATTTTTAAAATCGTCAAAGGTCGCTTTGAATTTTAAGTTGTCCACAACCATATAAACTGTGCCGTCAACCACGCTTGCTTGAACAGAAATTGTTTTGTTGAACAAGTTTGCGGTTAAGTTTGCACTGATTTTAAGGTTTGTGTTAAAGTCCACTGTTACAACGCCGTTAACTGCAACTGGTTTGCCGTCAGCCACAATGTTTGTTGCAAGGTTTAAACTTACTTGTTTGGTTGACTTGATTTGTTTTACTGTGTTGATAACTGCATTTGTAAGCCCTGACAAATCGTTAAGGCTTGTGTATTGAGCCTTGTTGATTGCTGGAATTTCAACTTGACTGCTATAACTGATTTTTGCACTTAAATCGCTATCTAACAACTTGATATTAGCAAGTGTGATTGAACTGAGTTGGTCGTTTTCGTCCAAAGCGATTTCAAGTTTCAAATCGTTTTCAATGCCAAGAGCTTTGCCTTTAAGGTTTACAATAATAACATTTTCTTCGCCCTTTGCAAATTCAAGCAAGTTGTTGATATTGATATTAGATAAATCACCTTCCAAGATTTTTGAAAGTTCAAAGCCTGGAATAATTTTTGCAATTTCCACAAGCAAGTTCTGCCCTGCTTGTTCAATATTGAATTGGCTTGAAATTGTGTCTACCACTGCTTGCAAGTTGGTTTTGCTTACCATAACTTTTAAGTTATTAAAGCCAATATATAAATCTTGTCCAACATAGCCAACGCTCATTTGATGTGTTGTGCCGTCTAAATTCACATTTAAGTTTGCAAAAGCGTCCACATCGTTGTTAAAGTCCACATCAACATTGCCATTTACACCGATATTGAACTTGCCTACCATATTAGCGTTTAAGTTAAGGTGAAATTTTTTGTTGGTTAAAATTTCTTTAACACTATCTAAAATATTTAAAGTTTTTGTTACGTCAACATATTCTTTTTCTTGCTCTGGACTGGTGATTTCAATGGTTTCGTCCTTAGCCAAGTCCGCATTAAGAGTTGCAGTGTTGCCCTCAAATTGAAGGTTGTTTGCTTCCACTTTTTTGATAACATAGTTTGCATCTGTGATGAAGTTTAAAGCCAAAGTTTCTGTTAAATTCAAAGGTAAAAGCAAATCGCCAGATTCAAGCACTTGTGCCTTCATTGTTTGGAAGTTTGACAAAATTGCGTCAACGTCCAACTTTTCCATTATACTATCTAAATCAATGTCAATGCCAAGGGTTGGCAACAATGCAAGCACTTTGCTTAAACTGTTAACTTCCATTTTGATATTCATTGATTGGTTGGCAATAAACAATCTGCCGTCCATGTAAGTTAAGTCAATGCTGATTGTTTGACCACTCATTTTAACATTGATTGTGCCTGTAACTTTGATGTTTTCAAGGTCTGGTATGCTGAGTTTGCCGTTAAATTCCACTTCCATTTTTGGGGTTGGTTGTGTTGCGTCTGTCAAAAGGCGTGTGTTTGAATATTTTGTGTTTGTTGGTTGAGTTGTTTGTTGTGTTGTTGTTTCATAGACGTTAAAGTTAAGGTTTATGTTTGTGCCGCCCATATTAAGCAAGCCGTCCATAAGTTTTTCGCCGTCTGATTTTTCAGTTGGTTTGTTTGGAGTTTCAATATTGGTGTGGTTATTATCATGGCTATTAGAGCGTATTAAAAGGCTGCTTGTGGCGATAGTGCCAAAAGCCGCTGCAAATGTTACCAAAATAAATGTTAATGCATAAAGTAAAAACTTTTTCATCATTTTCTCCTTCAACCAACCTAGTTGACCTTGTTGCCTTGATTCAGTTTGTATTTTTATTTGTTTTAAATGTATGTCTTATCTGTTAATGCTGGAATTTCAAAGTCTTGATCATAGGTGAAAGTGTTTGTCAATCTGCCAACACTTTTGTTTTCACCAACAACATAAACTGAATATCTTTCATAACTGGTGAATTTGATAATCCTAAATTGAACATCCATTTCAACTGTAATTTCAGGGTCTGCTGTGAAGTCAGGATAATCTTTTAAATTACCAGTATCTTTCATTGTTTTAACATAATTCACAACCGCCTTGCTTTTATCAAGGGTTAGGTTGAAAACATAGTTGCCATTGGCATTTTTTGTTACACTGCTGGCTGTAACCACTGTTTTGGAAGACACAATAAATGTCATATATTCATTGAGAGTGCTGCCAAATTTGCTTTTATACTGTGCAACAGTTTTAATATCGTCTGCCCCAGTATTATCTGGTGTGGTTGCCCAGTTTACTGTGGTTTTGCCAGACATAGAGCCTTTATAATGCTTAATATCTTGCCCGTCAGCATAATAACGGTTAAGGGCTTTTACAAGTGAACTTACGCTTACGTTTTCATAGAAAATTTTATCGTTCATCCTGATTGTCCTTGCATTGATTGATTGTGTTATGCCAGATGATTTAACACTGCCAACACCAACCACACTTACACGTGGACAATTAAAAGTTGTGTCAAATGCCAACACACAACACTTGGTTGCACCAAGTTCTTCTGGTGTTTTGTGTGCGGACTCAGTGCGAATTTCTGCCACATCGTCAAGCAAGGCACTAACTTCAAAGTTGTATCGGTTTGGATCAAGGCTTCTTGGCCTTAAATAAATGCCTACGCTTACGCCAGTTACAAGCCCAACCATACACACAATAAGCAAGTTAACCAAAGTGGTTTTATTCATCATTGGCGGTGCATTTTTGCGTGCTTCCTTTTTTATTGCCTTTTTTTCTTGTTTTGTTTTGGCATTTTTAAGTGCCAGTTTAACATCAGCCAAACGTTGTTTTTCTTTTTGTTTAGCTGCTATTCTATCCTCTTTGGCCTGCTGTTTTTTGGCCAACTTTTCTTCCTTAGTTAATTTTTTCTTTTTCATTTGCCACCTTCTGCACATCGGTATGAGTGTGCGGTTTTAACGATTTTGCCAAGCCCCAAAGCATCCTAAGTGGTAAGGTTGAAATCCTTGCAATCTGCCTTACGCTGGCCTTTGTAACGCTGAAAATCTGTGATAATGCCTTATTCATAAAGCCTTTTGGCATATCTTTTAAGTTTTCAGGCTGAATGTTAAAAGTGTTGATAATGTAGTTTGTAACTTCTTGATCAGTCATTTTAATTGCTTGTTTGTTTTGCTTTAATGCAGCACAATGCTCTAAAAATGCTGATTTTGTTTTGAAAAAGTTGAGTGGATAACCAGTTTTAACAAACTGATTTTCAAAATAATCTTGATTAGAAGATTTTGCTTCTACATTCACCTTAGCCACAGAGTGGACGTTTACAATCAACTGCCAAACATCTTCCATTGTGTGAGCCGGATAACTTGCGTATCTGCCGTCAAAGATTTTTCCGCTTCTGTTATGCAATTTGTTGTACCATTTTGCAAACTTGATTGTTTGTGTGCGGATAATCACATCAAGTGGATTTTCCGTTTCCTTAACAACAAACAAAAAAGCATTGTTAAGCAAGGTGTAGCCTAACAAAAATGTGTTATTTTGAACTAAAATATTTAAAAAGTTTGTTTTGTCTAATGCGTCAAAAGCAACACCTTCAACGCTTTTAAGATAAACCATATATATTCCAAGTTCGCTCTTTTCCCTTGCTTTGCGAGCCACTTAAATTTCTCCCAAATCTGCCAAAAGTGCTGGATGTATTGCTTTTGATTGTTAAAATCTTGTGTTTTTAACCTTAAAATTTTAACCTTTTTAGCACTAATAGCATAGTTATACTAACAAAAACACAAGGGGTTGTCAATGGTTTAGTGTCCCTTTTGCAACATTTTCTTAAAATTTGCTTGTTTTTTTGCTTAAATTTGGCAAATTTTATAAAAAAGTGAAAAAATATGTAATCTTTACAAGATTAAAACATAAAACAAGCATAAAAACTGAAACAAAACCACACAATTTTTTTACTTTGACGTAAATGTGTGGTTTTTTAACAATTCGTTGTGTATTTAAACAACGTAATTTAAATTTGCAGGTTGACAAATATCGCAAATAGTGTATAATATAGTCAGTTTAATTTTAAGGAGATTTTATGACAGACGCTTTAGAAAAAATTAAAAACTTTGTTGAAGGCTCAAATGACGAAGAATTAACTTTTGTTGCCTTAAAGCCAAATGCAAATGACACCATTGGTGCATCAATTGTTATGGACAAATTGACCAAAAATGGTTATCAAGTTATTTTGCACGCACCTGCAATTTACACACCAAAAAATGTTAGAGTTCATTATAAAGAAATTTATGATGGCTATGTTGCAGACCCTGAGGGTAAATTTAAGTTCTACCCTAATTTGGAAGAATATTTAACACGTGGCCCTATTTATGGTTTCATTATTGCTGGTCCAAATGCAGTTAAAGGCGTTAAACAACTTTGTGGCGCAACAAAAGAACCAGCCGAAGGCACAATGAGATATGACCTTGCAAAAGCGTATGGCATTGAATATGATAAAGATGAAAATGGTATTCACGCTTCTGGCGAAGTTGTTGAAGCAAGGCGTGAAATTGCAAACTTTATGAAGGCATCTTATTCAAACATTTCTTACACTATGGCAGAAGCTGAATTAATGGCTGAAATTGCTGATAAAGTGGATAAATATTCACAAATCAGCACCAATGAAACAACCCTTTAATATCAACAATATGCACTTGTTTTTGTGAAAAATAAAAATACAAAGTTGAATTTTACAAACAAAAAAGAGCACAATATTTAGTGTTCTTTTTTTATTTTAACCAATATGTTGTATCGTTGATATGATTTGTATGGCTTAGTTTTCATCTAATGTGTAATCTTTATAGATTGCTTGTTCAATAGCGTCAACAGCTTTTTTAGGTTCAATTTCACCAGTTACAATGCGTTGATAAGTTTCAAGCAAATAAGCCCTTAACTGCATTGCATCACTAACTTGATTGTTATAATTTACCATCCTTTTAATAAGGCCAGTAACTGCCTGCTTACCCTCAATTGATTGGAAAGGCAATTTAGGATTGCAGGTGTTTTGTTTAACAACTTCAATACCGTAAGTTAAGTTATGGCTGTTTAAATCATACATTGTTGCATCATAGTCGCCAAGCAAAGGCAAACGGCGTGCTGTTTTTGGCAAGCATTGCATAGCTTCTAAATATCTTTCCATTTCAGCCAAACTTGCGCACATAAGTGAGCCGCGCAATGTGTCGTTATGAGAGCCAACACACATGCCGCCTAAACCGCCATAAACATTTTTTGCAGCCGCGCAGATTTCCACACCTTTAACGTCAAATAATGGAAAAAGAGTGAAATTCGAGTTTGATAAAAGGCTTGCCACATGCCTTGCCATATTAGAATCATAGCCAGCAACAACCATATGTGTTTTTTCGCCAACAACAATTGATTGTGGATGCCCTGGACCAGCGACAACGCAAACATTATCTTTTTTAACGCCATTTTCAAGCAAAATTTCGCTTAATGTGCGGCCTGTTGTTTGCTCTATACCCTTCATTGCTAATATATATTTTTTGTCTTCAT
>CAKVCF010000034.1 GCA_934725795.1 uncultured Clostridia bacterium
GATTTGAACCCCCGAAGGCTTTCACCTTATCGCTTTTCGAGAGCGACACGTTCGACCACTCCGACATCTCTGCATATATTTTTTTGTTATTAACAACACAAGTATAACTTTTTTCTTAAAATTTGTAAATAGATTTTATTTGTTTGACTTTGCATTTGTCTTTTGAGTATTCTTTATTTGATTTATATAAAAGATAAACGCACTCATGAAAAAATTTAGTTTTAAAACAACACAACAAATAAGAAAAGATATTTTAACTGAAAACAAAAATCAAGATTCAGTGTTTTTTGCTGGAAATAATAATGTGTTAATATCTGTTCCGCATGGTGTATCTCAAACAAGATATGGCAAAGTAAAGGTTGCAGAGATTGGAACAATTCCGCTTGGAAAGTTGCTTGCAGACGCAACAAACAGCAATGTTATAATCAAAACTAAAAACAACTTTGACGATGCAAATAAGGATGAAGATTGTGCATATCGCAAAAGAATGGCTAAGCTGATAAAACAGTATAATATAAAATATATTATAGACCTGCACAGTTTGGCTAAACATAGGCCTTGTGATATAAATCTAGGCATCCATTTAGGTTTGAATATAAAAAAAGACGAGCAAGCCTATGACAAATTGGTTGAACTGCTTGAAAAAGATTTTATTGTCAGCATTGATGCACCTTTTATGGCATCAACAGGGACAATCAGCGGCTTTTATGCAAAAGAATTTGGTTTATGGACAATACAAATTGAAACAAACTGCAAGATATTGGTTGAATCAAAAGAGATTAAAAGATTTAATCAGCTGGCAAACACTCTTGAACAGTGGATTAATTGGTTAAACAATAGATAGACAAATATTTAAAAAATGTTTAAAATTTTACTTGACTTAAAAGTTGGTAATCCGTAACATAAAAATAGAAAAGATAAAATCTTTCTTTGTAAAGGCATGGCTGAAAACTTTATTTTAGTGTGTAAAATTAAGGTAAACGGCAGTGCAAACATAGTTTAGGGAGGGTATATGGCAAAGAAAAAATCTAAAAAGAATATGCTTAGCATTGTTTTAGCAATCGTGGTTGTTGCTTTGGCAGTTGTTACTGTTTGCACAATGTTTATGCCAGTGTTCACAACAAAAACATCAGCTTTAGGTGGTGCAGTTTCAAGCACTTCACATATCAAAGGCTTAGATGTTATCACTGCTGCATTTAAAGGTGAAACTTCAACTGATTTATCAAATGGTGCAAATGCACTTATCGCTTTAAAAAATAGCGATGAAGCAGGCGCTGTTACAGGCATTTTCTGCTGGATGTATTTTTTAACAGTTGTTGTTAGTGCTGCAATTTTGGTGTTTGCAGTTCTTAGAATTTTTGGTCTTAGATTCAAACTTGTTAACTTAATTTTAGGCCTTGCTGTCATCGTTTTGGCTTTGGTAGCTTTCATTTGTGGCTTTGTTGTTGCAAGCAAATTTGCTAGTGTTGATTTAGGTAGTTGGTTGTCTGGTAAAACTGTTGCCAATGTTGCTAACTATTTCATGTTACTTGGTGTTGCGGCTGGTGGCACAGATATTTGTTTGGCTAGACGCAAATAAAAAAACACAAATACAATTTAGTTTAAATAGAAAAGTTCAACAATTAGCGTTGAACTTTTTTTGTTGAAAATTACAAAAAATTAAATAAACTATTTTCAAAAACTTTAGTTTATGTTATACTAGATATGCACTATTTCAATGGTTTCAGTTATGTGATAACAACATTAAAACAACCTAATTTATATTTGTTTGGTTTTGGTGTGGATTAAACTATTGTATTAATTTCAACTTAATTTAAAGCGATTTTAATATATTTTATATGCGGTTATGGCGGAACGGCAGACGCGCTAGTTTCAGGTACTAGTGAGAAAAATCTCTTGCAGGTTCAAATCCTGTTAACCGCACCAGACAATAAAGTATTGCATACAGCAATTCTAAGATATAGATAGTTGCACAATTATTAACGGATTTGAACCCACGGTTCAACCCTTGTCGGGCTGGCCGCAACAAGTTGCTCCCTTCGCTACGCTAAAATTTGCCCATTGAGGCAATTTTTTTAACGCTGCTCACCTGTTAACCGCACCACAACTCGAAAGCACAAGTTTTAGCGACCTGTGCTTTTTTAATCAAAAAAGCACATATCGTCGCATTTACACTTGGCTTTCTCGTTCCCCACCAAACCCACTGCGTTTGGCTTCGGCGGGGTCCCTGATTGTCTTTTAACAGTCTGAACTTATTAAGTTTAGTTGCATTATGTATGTTGTATGGTCAAGTAGTGGTAGTTTAAATAAAATTGGAAAGGTGTGCTTTAACATCAATCGGCTTTTTGTTTGTGGTTGGAATATGATGAACTAAATAATTGAGTGTAGGGGTGTCTAACTGTTTGTAAGGTGTTGGAAATACAACGGGGCTAAATTTGCTTTACTTTTTTTTTGCTTTATTTCATAATAAAAACATAAAATGTAATTTTAGGAGATTTTATGATTGAATTTAGATACGATACACAACTTTTAATTTCAGGTGAAAATTTGGAAGAAGATGTTGTAAGAGATTATTTCTTGAAAAACTTTAAGGGAGATTGCCTTATCGCTGTTGGCGATGGTCTTGGCAGATATAGTGATACTATTAAAATTCACTTCCACACCAACGAACCTTGGGATGTGCTTAAATATTGTCGCACCCTTGGCGAAATCTACGATATAGTTGTTGAAGATATGGATAGACAATCTCGTGGTCTTAAAGGCTAACAACTATAATTATTATTAAAAGAAAAAAATATCTTCAACAACAGGGTACCCACCACAATTTGTTGTGGAAGGGTTAAGGAAAAACCGAGCAAAAGGCAAATGTTTGCGCATACAAACTTGCAATAGCGAGAGTTTTGACGCGAAGATATGGACCGTCAATCCAGAGGATTGAAAGGATAATTAAAGGATAAAAATGCAAAATCTAGATTATAATTTTGTTTTGAATTTTGCGGCTAAAAAGCACGAAAGTCAATTGCGTGCTGATGGTATCACGCCCTATATTGAGCATCCTATTAAAGTTGCAGAATTGATTAAAAAGTACAAAAAGTCTAGAAACATTGATGCCATTGTTGCAGCGGCTTTGTTGCACGACACTTTGGAAGATACTTACACTTCTTATCGTGAATTGGTTGATAACTTTGGTGAAATTGTTGCAAGTATGGTTATGGAAGTAACCACTGCGTCATATATGCCACACCTTGTTGGCAAAGGCAATTATTTGAAACATAAAATGATTGATATGTCTAACTACTCACTTTGCATTAAGTTGGCAGACAGGCTTGCAAATCTTATGGATGCTGGCAGTTTGCCAGAAGAACGCAGGCAAAGAATTATTTTTGATACATACGAAATTATAGAGTATTTGGAAGAAAAGCGCCAACTTACCGAAGCACACAGAGCATTGATTGAAGCAATTAAAGTTGAACTTAAAAAACTTGAACAAACAAAATAAGCCATTTTTTCTACAATAGGTTCTGTTAAACTAAAAGAATTTGCAAGGTTGTTTTGCAAATTTTTTGTTGCAAATTAATTGAGCCAAGTTAAATAAACACAAAGGTAAAGTGTGAAAAATAAAACGAATAATAAATTTAGTTTGTGTTATTTGCATTAACTACAATAAAAACCAAAGACGGCTTTAAATTGATACTTAGCTTTTGGTTTGTTGGATGACTATGTTTAATAAAATTGAAATTAAAATTTAACTAAAAACAACTAAAATAAAAATAAAGCCACAAAAAATACGATTGACAAGGTCGTGTTTTTTTGTTAGTATAGCCACAATAGGAATTCTGTTTTAAGATTTTATCTTAATGTTGGCATATTGCCTAAACCTGAAAGGCCTTGGCCTTGACTTAACCTATTGTGCTGATTTTTTTGTGGTCGAATAAGGCAAAAAAGTTGGCTTGGTTTTTTTAAACCATTGATTTTAAAGGAGGAACTATGAAACAAACTTACCAACCAAAGAAAAAACAACGCAGCAAAGTGCACGGTTTTAGGGCAAGAATGAAATCATTGTCTGGCCGCAAAGTGTTGAAAAGACGCAGAAACAAAGGCAAAAAAGAATTAACAAGATAGTTCTTTTAGGTATGGCGTATGCTTAAAAAAGAGAACAGGCTTAAAAAGCGAAAAGAGTTCAACTATGTTTACAAAAAAGGCGAAATTGCACACAGCACAAGTTTTTTTGTGCATTACACCAAAACTTGGCGCGACACACCGCAAATTGGCATTTCAGTTAGTAAACAAGTTGGCAACAGTGTGGTACGCAGCCGTGTTAAGCGTATCATAAGCGAAGCGTGCAGATTAAATATTGAAAAGTTTGAAAATAAAAATTACGTTATAACAGCAAAACAACCCGCAGCAACAAAAACAAGTGTTGAAATTTCAAACGAACTTTTACACTTGCTTAAAAAGGCAGGTTTGATGAAAATGCAAACTGAACAAGCAGGGCAAAATGATTAATTTTTTGTTTTGGCTATATTACATTTTGTGTTTTCCTTTAACCGTGTTATGTTTAGCTCTTATTGGGCTTTACAGATTGGTTATTAGGTATGCTTTACAACGTAGTTGTAACTTTATTCCAACTTGCAGTAAGTACGGTTGGGATTCAATTTTACATTTTGGTGCAATCTGGGGCGGAATTTTAACGCTTAAAAGATTGCTTAAATGCACGCCAAATCACAAGGCAGGGTTAGACTTGCCAAAATTAAATTTAATGGGAAATTATAAATGGAAATGTTAACTAACACAATGTTTTTAAAAGCAGACATGTGGACAGCTTTAATTGACCTTTTTGCAAAATGGATTGTCAATTATGGTTGGACTATTGTTGTTTTTACCATTTGCTTAAAGTTGGTGTTGTCGCCACTTGATATTTTGCAACGTGTGGCATCAAGCAAGCAACAAAGGGCAATGGCTATTATGCAACCCGAAATTGATGCAATCAATCAAAAATATGCAGGCAACAGGGAAAAAATTAACCAAGAAACAACCAATCTTTACAAAAAACATAATGTAAAAGTTGGTGGTATGTGTTTGAGTATGCTTTTGCCGCTTCTTATCACGCTTGTTGTGTTCTTCACATTGTACGGCAGCATTAGAAGTTATGGTAATGACAAAATTTACACAACATACAAGCAGTTAGACACTGCTTACGTTCAAGCAGAAACAAACTGGAACAACCCTGACACAGATATTGATAAAGCCGCTTTTGACAACGACATCAATGCTTACATAAAAGCAGAAATCAACAAGCAGTATGAAACATACAAAAAGCAAAATAGTTGGTTCTGGGTTAAAAATGTTTGGAAAGCAGACACAAACACCAGCCAATTTGTTGACTTTAACTCTTATGCAAAGCATCAAAAGTTAGACGATGAAGCAAAGGCAGAAGCAAAAGTGCGTTATGAATTTATCACTGCCACAATTTTGGACGGCGAAAAGGACGCAAACGGCTATTATATTTTGATTGTGCTTGCAGTTGCAGTATCTTTCTTAACACAATTCTTATCTGCAAAAGTGCTTGCACCAAAAGGGCAAAAATTAAACACTATGAACAAAGTGATGATGGCAATTATTCCACTTTCAATGATTGCGTTTGTGCTTACATCTAACGTGGTGTTCACACTTTATATCATCACCAACTCGGTTGTAACTTCAATCCTTAACACCATTTTAACCTTGATTTTTAGAAGCAAGGCTAAAAAAGGGCAAGATATTTTAATACCTAAAAAGAATATTCAAGTGGTTGAATACAGCAGAAATTATAAAAAATAATTTAACTTATTTAGCCACAAATGTTCAAACTTAAAAATTAAATTTTAAGAATGCTGTGGTTAAAATAACACAACAAAAAACTTTTTTAAGTTTTAAGGAGGAAAAATGCAAATTGAAGCAACAGGCAAGAGTGTGGAAATTGCAATTCAAAATGGGCTGCTTGAATGTGGCCTTAAACGTGAAGACGTAAAAATTAAAGTGCTTGACGAAGGTGGCCTTTTTAAAAAGGCAAAAGTTGTGCTTTCTTGGGGCGAAGAAACTGCTGAGCCAGAAAAAGCTGAAGCAGATTTAACTGAACAACCAGCGCAAGAACAAACAGAAACAACAGAAACCGCAGTTGAAGAAAAGGTGGAAGTTGAAGCTTCAAAACCAGAAAAGAAACGCAAAATTGTTGATTCAACACGTTTGCAAGCACGTGGTGTTGAGTTCTTAACTGGGCTTGCACGCTTAATTGACGAAAACGCAACAGTTGAATGCACTGCTGGTGAAAACGAACTCAATTTCAGTGTTCGTGGTGAAAAAGTTGGCAAATTGATTGGCTATCATGGCGAAAATATGCAAGCAATACAAATGTTGTTATCAGGCCTTAAAACCAAAGGCGAAGGTGCAATAAGAATGTATTTAGATATTGACGGCTACAAACAAAACCGCAATCAATCTATCATCGACTTGGCAAACAAAATTGCTGAACAAGCAATCAAAATTGAACGTAATATTCACATGGACCCTATGAACGCTTACGATAGACGTATTGTTCACACAACACTTCAAGGCCGTGAAGATGTTACAACTGAATCAACTGGCGAAGGCGAAAAACGCCATGTTGTAATCAAACCTATTTTTAAGAGATAGATTATCT
>CAKVCF010000035.1 GCA_934725795.1 uncultured Clostridia bacterium
AAATGGAGTTAATGCATATTATGTTGCAGCTAACCTTATATTGACCATTGAAGATTTAAATACTAAATTTAAAAATACAACTATGACTTGCAATGTTATGTCTGGCGGTGAAAAAACCAATATTGTAAGTGGAAATGCCACAATGAAATTTGATTCAAGAACAGATAATTTAGAAACAACTGAAAAGGTTGAGACAATTTTAAGTCAAAAGATTGAGGAATTAAAGCTAAAGTATTTAGGTTGCAATATCCAAATGAGAAAGTGTTTTACAATTTTACCATATAACAACTTTAAAAGTGATAAGTTGATAAAACAAATTGAGAGTGAATTAAATTTATCAACTGCATATTTCCAAGGTGGTTGTGAGGCTGGCTATTACCAGTCGCTAGGGGGAGAAGCACTTGTGTTTGGTTGTGGAGATTTAAGTTTGGCGCACAAACCAAACGAATTTTTGGAAATTTCTAAATATAACCAATATGACAAATATTTTAAAAAGATAATTTCTATATTAGAAAATGATTAATAGAAAAATATGCGATTATAAAATTTCTTTTAATTGTTGTGGTTTACAAACCAAAATATTTAACAGTGTGATTGCAAGAGTTTGTTGTTAAATTTGAAATAAAAAAATCTTGAGTTGATGCTCAAGATTTTTTGTTGTTTGTTTTATTTTATAAAAGCAATTGTTGTAATGAAAAGTTGCTGTGCTTGATTTGTTTAACATGTTTGTTGAAATTAATTTTACAACCAAGCATAAACAGAGTTTAGAGCTTAAGGTCTGTTTCTGCATCGTTTTCAGTTAGTTCATTCCTAAATTCTTCTAAGTCAACTAAGCTTGCAAGTTTAACAAGTCTGTCAGGGTTTGGTTCGCTAACGTCAAAATAATGCAAACCACCATCACAATTTTTAACTGCTGCCACAAAATCACGCAAGTGCATAGGCTTTGGAACAATTTCGCCACCAATTTTATTTGTTGTGAAATATTTGTTTTGTTTGTTTATTTCAATAATACCAACAGTTCTTTCCTTTGCTGGAGAATCATCGCCAAAGTCAAGATAACCTTTATTTTTCCATACAAAATGTTTGCCGTTGTATGTTAAAAAGTATACATTCAAGCAAGTTGCTTCTGCCATGGCAACCGCATCGTTTTCAGGCACTGTCATGTCATGATAAGCACTGTAAGTAAAATTCATAGGAGCTTGGAACAACTGGCCGCGTTTGTTTTTGTAAGGTAAGCAATAAGCTTTTGCTAAAACTTGTATTTTATCACGTCTACGTTTTGATAAAAGTTCATTTGGCTTTGGTGTGTAGCATAATTCTGTTAAGAAATCAAGAACCATGCGGTTGTCGCCAGAAGTGCCATAGATACTTCCGCTTATCTCGTTGAAAATAGAATTTGTAACAACTGGCTTAATTGAGCCATTTAAAATACAATCAAAAACAAATTTACATTCTTCAAAATTGTTTTGTGCAGCATAAAGTTTTTTGCTTAATAACTTTTTGTCAACAATGTTAAATCTTTTGTGGTATTCATACATATTGGCAAAACAAATTATAAGGTCGCTGTCCAAAGCAATATAAGTGTCTTCATGATAGAATCCAGAACTTGTGAATTTCATTATTTGTTACCACCTTTTTTAGAAAGTTTTAATATAAAATTTGAAAAAGCAATATTTTGTTGCTCATAAATCGCAGATTGAATGTTTTGCAAGGTATTGTCATTGTGCAGAATCAAACCATTCCTTATTGCTGCGGCTAAAATAAGATTATTCATTAAATTTCCTTTATTTTTTATTAGCCACATTCTACCACGCAAACCACAAGTTGTCAATACCAGTTTTTAAAACCTATTTTCTTGAAGTTTATATTTATGTAATTTTTATTATTTTATTTTACACATTAAAAAAAGCATATCTTTCGATAAGCTTTTCTGAATGTTTTTGGTGGAGATGACGGGATTTGCACCCGTGTCCTGCCATACACTGAAATCATACACTACACGCTTAGTTGATGACTATTTTTCAAAATTTGTTCCTTTCACCAACACAAACAAATTTCAAGCCTAAAAGTTCGGTTATATGTTCTAGGCAAAACATATAATCGTTCACCGATAACTGACGTCAGGTTTTAACATATCGGTACTGCTAAACTGACGGCTACGCATTAAGCAGCGTAAGCAAGTTTATTGTTGTTTTGATTTATTTAATCTTGTTCAATAACAAGGTCGTGTTTTACAAGTCGACACTTGACGTGCGTATCAAATCAGGGCATAACAGTCGAAACTATTTCACCCCCGTACATTTATATTATATCATATTTTGAATTAATTTCAATATGTATTTTTAAATTTTAATTTTATTAAAATAAATTTATTTTAAAAATATTTGTAAAATAATGAAAAAATTAATTAAAAATATAATAAAAAATAACATTTGACAATGATTTTTAATATTTATTTAATAATGTTGAATTGTTTTTTTTAGTTTTTATTAATTAAAAAAATTAAATTATGTTAAACAATTTTAAAAATTGCTAAAATAAATTTTGATATTTTTTTAGTGTTTGTTAAAATTAAATTGAACAAACTTAAAAGATAAAGAAGGGAAATATGAAAAATAGCAAAACTCAAATTGTGGCAACTATAGGACCAAGCAGCATTAGTTATGCAACAATGAAAAAGATGGCACAGGCAGGTATGGACATTGTGCGAATAAATCTTTCACATGCTGTTAGGCCTGATATGGAACAAATTGTGGAAAATGTTAAACAACTTAAGAAAGATACAGCTATTAAACTTAGTTTGATGCTTGATACGCGTGGTCCAGAAATCAGGGTAAAAACATTTGAACATGGTAAGGTGGAAATCAAAAAAGGTCAACAGTTTGTTTTTACTGCGAAAAGTGTTTTAGGCAATAATGAAATGGTTGCAATAAATCAACCTAGCATTATCAAAAATATTGAAATTGGTAGCAAGATTTTGGCAAACGATGGTTTGTTAGAATTTAAGGTTGTTGATAAGCAAGATAAAGATGTTATTACTGTTGCAAAAAATTCTGGTGTGCTAAGTAATAACAAAAGTTTGTTTATACCTAACCTTAAACTGAACATAAAATACTTAAACGATAAGGACAAAGAAGATATTTTATGGGCAATAAAAAACAAGTTCGATATGGTTGCAATCAGTTTTGTTAACAGCAAAAAAGATGTTCAGGTAATTAGAAAACTTTTGAAAGATAGCAACAGCAATATGAAAATAATTTCTAAGATAGAATCTGCTTTAGGTGTTAAAAACCTTAACGAAATTATTGAAGCAAGCGATGGCGTTATGGTGGCGCGTGGCGACCTTGGTGTGGAGTTACCTATGGAAAGTTTGCCACATATTCAAAAAGATATTATTGCAAAAACCGTGCGCAAAGGCAAATTTGTGATTGTTGCAACTGAAATGCTTGAAAGTATGATACGCAATAAACGTCCAACACGTGCAGAAGTAAGTGATGTCGCAAATGCTTTATATGATGGCACAAATGCTGTTATGTTGTCTGGTGAATCGGCATCAGGTGAACATCCTGTTGAAGCCGTTAAAATTATGGATAAAATAATTAAAGAAACTGAAAAGTATATTTAATCTAAGTTTAAATTGTGTATCTTGCAGTTAATTGACTGTTGGATTAGACCAAAATTTTTACTTAAAAAGATATTAAATTTATATTCAATTATTTTGCGTTTATACATATATTAAAGTATGGACAAGGCAAAGAATGAAAACATACAAAACACGCACACAAAGGGTAAAACAATTCTTCGTGGGCTTGTTTTTTTTGTTTGTCTTGCAGTGGTGATTTGTTTAGTTATATGTGTTCTAAAATGGACTGGCGTTTGGAATAAAGTTAACTCGGTTGCTAAACTTAGGCAGATTGTTGAAAAGGGTGGCGCTTTTAGTGCAATAGTGTTTATGTTGTTACAGTTTTTGCAAACAACAGTGTTGCAAATCCCCGCCATTTTGGTTACAATGACAGGCGTGCTTATATTTGCAAAATGGAAGGCTTTTTTACTTTCGTTTATTGCCATAATGTTAGGCAGCCTTTTTAATTTTTGGTTGGGGCGAAAGGCGGGCAGAAAGTTTCTGCATTGGATAGCTGGTGAGCAGGCAACTGAAAAGTGGATTAATAGTATCAGTGAAGGCAAATACGTGTTCTTTCTTATGATGCTATTTCCAATGTTTCCAGACGATATTTTGTGTGTGGTGGCAGGGCTTACAAATATGAGTTTTGCCTTCTTCTTTTGGAGCAATGTTATATGTCGTTCAATAGGTATTGGATGCACAGTTTTGTTTGGTAGTGGCAGCATAATACCTTTTTCTGGTTGGGGCTGGGTAGTATGGATTTTGATTGCAATATGTTTGGCAACATTGTTTTATATGAGTGTTAAATATCAACATAAGATTGATGAGTGGTTGCAAAAATTAACAAAAAAATTTAAAAATAAATCAAAAAAGCATAAAAATAGTTAAAAATAATGTGAAAACACAAATTTTTTAACGATTTATTTCAAATTAAATTGAATTTTTGATTTTATAAACATTTTTAAATCTGCAAAAATTTATATTTTAGCAGTGATTTTTACGTATTATATTGTCTCTTTTAGAAGTAAAATTTTTTTTTAAAATATTTGACATTATGTTAAGTTTTAATATATTATTAAATTAATAAATGAAATTGTTTGTTTGACAAGTGTGTTATGTGTCAAAAACAAAGGAGAGAATATGGGTTTATTTAAAAAACAATTTTTATCAGTTATTGAATGGAAGGATTCAAGTGCGGACGTGATTGTCTATCGCTATCCTATGGAGTCTGGCGCTGAAATTATGAACAGCTCAACATTAGTTGTTAGAGAAAGCCAAGTTGCAATATTTGTTCACAAAGGGCAAATCGCAGACGTGTTTGGTGCAGGCACATATAAACTTTCAACTGAAAACATACCTTTCTTAACAAAAATGTTAAGTTTGCCAACTTTAGGTAACAGCAGAATTAAGGCTGAAGTTTATTTCATCAATACAAAACGCTTCATGGGTTTAAAGTGGGGTACACAAAATCCAATTATGATGCGCGATGTTGATTTTGGCAATATTCGTTTGCGTGGTTTTGGTACATTCTCTATTCAAGTTAATGACCCTGAAAAATTTATGAAAGAGTGCTTTGGCACTAGTCCAATCTATCGCGTTGGCGATGTTGCAACACAATACAAATCTTCTCTTATTCAACTTCTTACCGATGTTATTGCTGAAAGCAAAATTTCAGCACTTGACTTGGCTGCAAAATATAAAGAACTTGGCAAAGCAGTTGAACAACATGCAAAAGAAGAATTTGCACCTTTAGGTTTAAAGGTTTCAAACTTTGTTATTGAAAACTTGTCATTGCCTGAAGATGTTGAAAAGATGCTTGATGAACGCACAAAAATGGGTGTTATCAGTGATAAAATGGGCACATACACACAATTCAAAGCTGCAAATGCTATTGAAGAATCTGCAAAAAATCCAGCAGGTGCTGGTTTGGCAGGTATGGGCGTTGGGCTTGGTGCTGGCGTGCAAATGGGTAACGTGTTTGGCGAAGCAATTGCAGGAGCAAAAGATAGCAAACGTCAAGTTACTGTGCAATGCGTAAAATGCGGTGCTTCAATCCCTGGTAAATCAAAATTCTGCCCAGAGTGTGGTGCAACACAAGCATTGTCTTGTCCAAAATGTGGCGAACCAATCACAAAAGGTAGCAAATTCTGTGTTAACTGTGGTGCTAAATTAGATACTGCAAAAGTATGCCCTAAATGTGGTAAAGCACTTTCAGCAAAAACAAAATTCTGCCCAGAGTGTGGTGAAAAGGTTTAGGTGAGTTTATGTGTTTTAGATATAAAGAAAAACGTTATGGTAAAACAACATTGATTTTGGTTTCATTGTTAGTTGTTGCACTGGCTGTTGCTGCAGGTGTTGGCGGGGCTTTTGCTGTTATTAAAATGACACATTGGTCAAAATATGTCATCGTTGTTGTGTGCGGCATAGTGGCTTTGTGCTTGCTTATGCTTGGAATTTCAATGTTTGTTGTAAGTTGTGGCATGTCAGGCTATAGAAAAAGCGTGCGTGATATTGGATATGCAAAAGGTGTTGACGCAGACCGTTTGTGCGACAAGTGCGGCAAACTGCTTAGTAAAGATGACGAATTCTGCACACATTGTGGCGCAAAACAAACAGACAATGAAAAACGTGTTTGTCCACTTTGCAAAGGCAAGAGTGCCCCTGAAGCAGAATTTTGTGCTCACTGTGGCCACAAATTTTAGTTATTTATATTTTAATTCTTAAATTTGATGTTTAGGCTTAGTAAAAAGAATATGTTTAAGTTTTATAAATGTATTTATATTAGGTAAAAATATTTAAAGCAGACGTTTATGACGTCTGTTTTTTTGTTTTAATTTTTAATCAATCTGTAACATGGTTTGTGTTGAGGTTGTTTTATTTTTGTAACCACCTGCGTTTGTGTTATGCAATATAAATATTTTTGTTGAATTTGAAATGGTTACAATTTCAGTTTCGACAAAATTAATAGAAAAAAACATTAACCGCTTAAATTTGACATCTTTTTTTGACGAATTCGCTTGGTTTGCTTTAAATAGTTTTATAT
>CAKVCF010000036.1 GCA_934725795.1 uncultured Clostridia bacterium
GCGTGAAACAGTTAAAATGGCAAACGGTTCAGGTTTAAGTGCTGTGCAAGTTGGCGTGCTTAAACGTGTTTTTGTTGTCTGCATAAATGAAGTGTATTTGGAGTTTGTTAACCCTGAAATCATTTCAACATCTGGCAAACAAATTCATAAAGAAGGTTGTTTAAGTGTTAAATTGCCTTTTGAATATGTTGAACGCCCTCAAACCGTAACAGTTAGTGCGTTTGACCGCTATGGCAACAGATTTACTTTCACTTGCGAAGGGTGGACAGCGGTTTGTGTTTGCCATGAAAATGACCATTTGGAAGGTGTGTTATATATTGATAAAATCTGCACACCACCAGAAGGTTTTGTTGACGAGGACGAACAAGAATAATGAAAATAGTATTTTTTGGCACAGGCGAATTTAGCACTGTGGTTTTAAAAAGTTTGGTTGATAGTGGCAAGCAAGTTGTCGCTGTTGTTTCGCAACCTGACAAAATAAATGGCAGAAATGGTAAATTAACATTTTCACCAATCAAACAATATTGTTTGGCAAACAACATCAAACTTTTTCAATTTGAAAAGTTAAATAGAGAAGGTGAACAGCCACTTAAAGAATTGTCGGCTGATATTTTTGTTACAGCAAGTTATGGTCAAATTATCAGGCAAAATATTTTAGATATTCCACCTTTAGGTTGCTATAATGTTCACGCAAGTTTGTTGCCAAAATATCGTGGTTCATCACCAATACAATGGGCAATTATGAACGGTGAAACTGTAACAGGTATCACTATTATGAAAACCGAATTAGGGCTTGATTGTGGTGATATGTACCTTAAAAAGCAAATTGAAATCACCAAACAAGATACTTCATCTAGTGTATTTGGCAAACTTGCAACACTAGGTGCAGAGTGTATTAATGAGTTTTTAGATAATTTTAACACAATGGTTAAAAACGGTGAAAAACAAGACGAAAGCCAAATGACATATTTTCCTATGATTAAAAAGGAAGATTATTTGTTGGATTTTAACACCACATCAAAAGCCATTGTAAATAAAGTGCGTGCACTTGAAAGTTGCTATTTTGTTTACCACAATATGCGTTTTAAAGTGCTTGAAGCAAAAACAGTAAGCGGGCAAGGCACACCAGGGCAAATTTTAAATTGTAATTCAAAATTAGGTTTGATTATTGCAACAAAAGATGCAGCAGTTGAAATTTTAACAATTCAACCAGAAGGCAAACAAAAAATGCCAGCAAAGGCATATATGAACGCAAACAAATTTGTTCAAAATGAAATTATTGAACCAGTTTTGCAATAGAATTTGAAAATAACAAAAAGCATAAAATGGCAGGCAAAAGCCAAAACAATTTTAATATGAAAATTTTAAGTGATTATAGTTTAACTGAATTAAAAACTGAATTGGCGAATATTCCTTCATTTCGTGCCAAACAAATTTTTGATGCAATTATTCAAAGTAAAGACTATGATTCAATCAATTTTTCAGCAGATTTAAAGCAAACTTTAAGCAAAGAATATATTTTAAAACCAGTTGAAATTTACAAGGTATATACAAGCCGTGATGGCACAAAAAAATATCTTCTTAAATTGCACGATAACAATTTGGTTGAAAGCGTGTTTTTGCACCAAAACTATGGCAACACTATATGCTTATCAACACAAGTTGGGTGTAGGATGGGTTGCAAATTTTGTGCTTCCACAACAAACGGGCTTATTCGCAATTTGTCGGCAGGCGAGATGATTTCAATAATTGCAGCTCTTAATGCAGATAACGGCAAATGCACTGAACGCAACTTTTCAAACATTGTGCTTATGGGTAGTGGTGAACCTCTTGATAATTTTGATAATGTTGTTAAATGGCTTAAACTTATCACAGATGCACAAGGTTTTGGTGTGAGTGAACGCAATATTTCACTTTCCACTTGTGGTTTAGTTGATAGAATTTATGATTTAGCAAAACTCAATTTTAATATCACACTTTGCGTTTCTTTGCATGCTACAGATGACGAAACACGTAAAACCATTATGCCAATAGCAAACCGTTATACCATTGCGGAAATTATGACGGCTGTTAGGGCATATGTTAAAGAAAACAACCGCCGTGTTGTGTTTGAATATTGCCTTATTGACGGCGTCAACAACCGTGAACAAGATATTTTAGCATTAAAAACTTTAACACGTGGGTTTAAAAGCCATATCAATGTGATTTGTTTAAACCCAAATGGTGGCAGTCTTAAAGCAACAACACGTCAACAAGCAATTCAATTTGTTGAACGCCTTAATTTGGAAGGTGTTAGTGCAACTTTGCGCCGCAGCCAAGGGGACGACATAGCGGGTGCGTGCGGTATGTTACGTGCAAAACATTTGCAAGACTAAATTGTTAAGATTTAATTTGTGAGATAAATAAGATTATCTCCATAAAATTTGGTCTTAATTTTCGAAGCATGACAAAGAAAATCGATATAATTGAAAACAACAAACTACTTTTACTTATAAACGCAAAGTAAATTAGTTTGTTTTTTATATTAAATATGTTAAAATAAAATTAGATAATTTTGCTTAAAACAGAAAACAATAATATGTTAGATTTTGTTTTAAGTGTTAGGAGATAATTGTGAAAAAGATTGTTGTTTCAGCATCAAGTTTGCCAGCGGGCAGGAATATGTCAAGCCAAATAGAATATTTGGAACGTGTTACAAATTATGGTGCAGATATGTATCATTTTGACGTTATGGACGGCGTTTTTGTTAAGCATAAATCAGTTGATTTTGCCTATCTTGAACAATTAAAAGAACGCACCACATTGCTTTTTGATTGCCATCTTATGGTGCAAGAACCAGCCAAGGTGATTGATAAATATATAAAGGCAGGGGCAAACATTATCAGCGTGCATTTAGAAGTGTTGGATGAAGACCAAACACATAAAATTATTCGCCGCATAAAAAGCAAAGGTGTGATGGCAAGTTTGGCAATAGATTTAGACACCGATATTTCAAAAATTGACCCATTTTTAAATGAACTTGATATGGTGTTGATTATGTCAGTTAAGGCAGGTAAAGGAGGGCAAGAATTCCAAAAATCTGCTTTGCCAAAAATCAAATATGTGCGTGAAAAAAGCAACAAAATTTTGATTGAAGTTGATGGTGGCATTAATGATAAAACTGCAGCACAAGTTGTGCGTGCGGGTGCAGATATTGTTGTAAGTGGTAATTATATTTACAGCAACGATACCTACGAAGCAATACAAAAGTTAAAGGGTAACAATGGATAACAGATATTATTTTCAAAAACCAGAAGGAATAAAGGAAATTGATGTTCCTTTTTCTTTGTGTTTGTCAGGGCAGGAAGCACAGCATTTAATCAAAGTTCGCCGTGCAAAAGTTGGTGATAATATTGTGGCTTTTTGCGGTGATGGCTTTGATTATCATTTTAAAGTGCAAACAATTTTTAAAGATAAGGTTGAATTGACACTTGAAAACAAACAACACAATGCTTCTGCAAATTCAAACAATATAACAGTTTATCTTGCAATGATAAAAAACGATGCTCTGGTTGAAGCGATAGACCATTTGGCAGAACTTAATGTTAAATGCGTTAAATTGTTTAAAGCGGACTTTTCAGTTGCAACTTTTGATGATAAAAAAATTGAAAAACTTAATCAAACTGCAATTCAAGCCAGCAAACAAAGTGAACGTGCAGATATAATGAAAATTGAAATTATAAACAAAAATCAAATCAAACAAGATGCACCACAAAACGCATTTTTTGCCTATGAAGATTCAACTGGCAAAATTGCAGGTTTTTCAGGTGATTTTGCGTTGATTATTGGGCCAGAAGGTGGCTTTTCAGCAGAAGAAGTTAAATATTTTTCATCTTTTGCAAAAAATGTTAGTTTAGGTAACACAATTTTGCGTGCCGAAGTGGCGTGTGTTGCTGGTGTGAGTATGCTAAAGGCGGTGAATAATGCGTGCTAGTGTGGTAACTTTAGGTTGCAAAGTTAATGAATATGAAAGTCAATCAATAATGAACCAGTTGAAACAGGCTGGTTATGAGATTTTTGAAGGCCTTGTGCCAGCAGATGTTTATGTTGTTAACACTTGTGCAGTAACAAACACAGGTGAAAGAAAATCAAAACAAGTGCTTGCCAAACTTGAAAAATTAAATCCAAACGCAAAAATAGTGGTGTGTGGTTGTGCAGTGCAAAACAATCCAGCCAAATTTTTAGGAAATCCTAACGTTATAGCTTTAACTGGTAATTATGGCAAGCACATTATTATGGATTTAATTAAAGAGCAAAACAAAGCTCTGCCAGATTTAGAACATGTTGAGTATGACGAAATGCCACGTCCAATTGAAACACGCACTCGTCAGTACATAAAAATTCAAGATGGTTGCAATTATTTTTGCTCTTATTGCCTTATACCTTATGTAAGGGGCAGAAGCAGAAGCCGTAATTTAGAAGATGTTTTGGCAGAGATTAAAGACACTCAAGCCAGCGAAATTGTGCTTACGGGCATAAATATGAGCGATTATCGCATAGACGGCAAACTTGCCTTGGCAACATTGATTAGAGAAGTTGACAAGTTGAACAAACGTTTTAGAATTTCTTCAATAGAGTGCAACATTTTAGATGATGAAATGTTTGACGTTTTAAAAAATTGTAAAAACTTTTGTCCGCATTTCCACTTGAGCTTACAATCGGCTTGTAATGAAACATTAAAACGTATGAATAGGCGTTATACCATTGAAAAGTTTATTGAGATAACAGATAGAATACGTAAAGAATTTCCAACCGCTTGCATCTCAACAGACCTTATTGTTGGTTTTAAAGGTGAAACAGACGCAGAATTTGAAGACACATTTAAAAACTTGCAACGCATTGGTTTTGACTTTATGCACATTTTTCCATATAGCATACGTTCTGGCACTGCGGCAAGCAAAATGGGTGGTGATGTGCCTGCAGAAATTGTTAAACAACGTGAAAAACGTTTGCAACAACTTAATGCAGAATTTAAAGCAAAATTTTATCAAAACAACAAAAACACAACCCACAAACTATTGGTTGAAATTGTTGACGAAAATTATTCAATAGGCTATACTGATAATTATATATACACTTACTTGCCAGCGAACTTAAAAGTAGGGCAGATTGTTGATGTTACACTTGTTGAACCATATAAAAAAGGCATGATTGCAAACTTAAAAGAAAATTAAATTTATCATAAAGTAATAAAAAAATTTAATTATAAAGCGATTAAATAAAAGGGAGATATTATTATGGAAGATTGCGTATTTTGTAAAATTAGAAAAGGTGAATTGCCAAGCACAACATTGTATAAAGATGATGATTTTATGATTATTAAGGATATTAATCCACAAGCAAAAGTGCACCTTATTGCAATTCCAACCGAACATGTGCCAACCATTGATATGATGACAGACGAAGGCACAGCAATGCTTGGCAAAATTATGGGCAAAATCAGCCATATGCAAGCAGAACTTGGGCTTACAAATGGTTATCGTTTGGTTGTAAACCAAGGTGAAGATGCTGGTCAAACAGTAGGTCATGTCCATATCCACATTTTAGGTGGCGAACAGCTTAAAGAGTTTTAAAAACTTTTGCAAAAAACATTGACAATATTGATTTTTTCGCGTATAATAAATTTCAGTTTAGATCTAAAAGTGGGTGAATAAGGGTATGACAACAATTCGTTGTGGCGAAAATGAATCAATCGAAAGCGCATTGAAACGTTTTAAACGTAAATGCCAAAAAGACGGTATTATTGGCGATTTGAAAAAGAAACAAGAATACGTTAAACCAAGCGTTGCTAAAAAAGAAAAACAAAAAGCAGCACGCAAACGCGCTATGAAAAAATCAAGATATTAAGATTTTAAAAATCACTGGCTAACCAGTGATTTTTTTTTGCGTTTAGTAACAAGCAAATTAGTGAATGTAATTGAAACACATTGTTTATTATTTTAGCAATATGCAAATTTATTAGCGTAAGAAAAAATTGTTTGTTGTTTTAGTGAAAAGTTATATTTATTAGCGTTAGTGAAGTAAATAAATTTACCATTTTAACAACATTTATATTGAAAAGTGTAACAAAACAAAATGGTACATTTTGATACATCGCAAATTTTTGCTTTTAAGTTTTTTTATTTAAATTGTTTGCGTTTGTGTTTTTTGTGTGATATACTTTAAAAGTAAATACAACAGAACAATTTGGTTAAAGAATTTTCAAGGCAAACACCTAGTAAAATTTTTTTTAATCCTTAAAGGAGCAAAATGGATTATCGCACACTGCTTAATGA
>CAKVCF010000037.1 GCA_934725795.1 uncultured Clostridia bacterium
TAATAGACCATTAACTGAAATTTTGCCAAATGAATTTTTGAATAGTATGAAAGTAATTTTAGGTGATGAATTTAATGATTTTTTATCAGCTTTAAATCAGCCAAAACAATCGGCAATATTTGTTAACAACAAAATTTCGGTTGATAAATTTAAGCAGATTGTGGACTTTGAGATTGAACCAGTGCCTTATGAAAACCGTGGTTTCTATGTTAATCAAAAGTTAGGCAAGCATCCATTGCATCATGCTGGTGCGTTTTATGTGCAAGAGCCAAGCGCTATGTTTACCGTAAATGCGCATCAATTTAAAGGGGACGAACTGGTGCTTGATATGTGTGCTGCCCCTGGTGGAAAATCAATTCAACTTGCAAATCGCGTGCCAAATGGTGTGGTGGTGAGCAATGAAATTAACAGAGAAAGATGTGGCATCCTGTTTTCAAACATTGAACGCATGGGGCTTAAAAATGTTATTGTTACCAACGATACTCCGCAAAACATAGGTGAAGCATATGCTGGTTGTTTTGATGTTGTGCTGGTTGATGCACCTTGCAGTGGTGAAGGCATGTTCAGGCGTGGTGAGCAAGTGGTTAAAGAGTGGAACAAAACCTTGCCACAAATGTGTGCTGATCGTCAAAAGCAAATTTTAGATTCAGCTGACAAAGCGTTGAAACAAAATGGATATTTAATCTATTCCACTTGCACATATTCGTTAGAAGAAAATGAACAGACTGTTAAAGCCTTTGCTGAAAAATATAATTACAAACTTTGCAAAATCGATGCAGACTTGCCACGTGGCATTGATATGCCAGAAGCAGTGAGATTGTATCCGCACAAAGTGAAAGGGGAAGGGCAGTTTGTTGCAGTGTTGCAGAAGGCAGGTGAAAACGATAGTGTGTCTTCTGCAAATTTACACACTAAAAATTGTTCTTTGGCTAGCCAGTTTGTTCAAAGTTGTTGTGGCGTAAATTTAGATTGCATGGAGTATGGCAACTTTGCATACATTGTGCCAAACACAAATTTGATAAAGCGTGGAGTGAATTACTACTCTCTTGGTGTGCGTGTTGGCTGTGTGAAAGATAAAAGATTTGAACCTGCGCACAATTTCTTTTCAGCATTTGGCGGCGATTTTAAGATTAAATACAATTTAGATTTTGGTTCAACTGAGGTTTTAAAATACCTTAAAGGTGAAACTGTAGACATTGATTTGCCTGATGGTTGGGGTGCTTTTCTTATTAATGGTTGTGCGGTTGGTGGTTTTAAAATGGCTGGCGGAAAGTTTAAAAATCACTATCCAAAAGGGCTTAGAAGTTTAAGTTAAGTTTGATTGTGGAAGATATAATAAGCCTTTAAATTTATAAAAAATTTAAAATAATTGGTGAAAATTGATAAAAAATTAACTTTTTTTGTTAAAATTTGCCAATTTTTTTATTTTTTTTAAAAAAAATTTAAAAAAGGTATTGAAAAAACGAATAGTATGAGATATAATAAGCGCGAACAAACAAAAAGGAGATTTATTTTTTATGGAATGGCAAGCATTTGTAGGTGTTATTGCGATTATCGGTATTGTTATTGTTGTAGGTGGCTTAATTGCGTTCTTAGGCCATGTTATTATCGGGGCTTTTGATAATGAAGACCGCTCAACAAAACAACCTAAGCAAGAAGTTATGGATTACACACAATATAAACAAAATTTAATTGAGAATAAGGCTGAAGCAGAAAAGCAACAAGATTATGACTTTGAAGCAATCGATATGGCTAAGGCTCAAAAAGAACAAGATATGCTTAAAGAAAACAGCAAAGAAGAAACTTGTTGAAGATAATGACTCTAACTTAGAAGAAATTGAAAACAGGTTGAAAAACGAAAACGCTGAAAACAAAGAACCAGAAATGCCAGCAACTGAAGTTAAAACTTTGGAAGAAGCACCAATGGCTGTTGAAGAAAATGCAACAGAAGATGAAGGCGAAGACGTTGATATTCAAAATTTGTTAGACGAAATCAGCAATCAAGTTGTTGACGAAGAAAAAGCAAAAGATGACGAAACTAAGGAAGAAGAAAATCCAGTTTTGGCTGCTTATGACATTGACAAAATTTTAAGCGAATCAAACGAAGAAACTGAAGAAGAAGCAACTGAAGAAACAGACGAAGAAGAAAACAAAACTGAAGAAGTTGCTGAAGAAGTTACACCAGTTGAAGAAAATAAAGAAGTTGAAACAGAAGAAACAACTAAATCAACAGAAGAAGTTGAAGAAGAACCAGCAGAAACTGAAGATGACACAACAAAACAAGAGTTGGAAGAAGCAAACAAACGTATTGCTGAACTTACATCTCAAATTGCAAATCTTAACAAACAATTAAATGAACAACCAGAACAACAACCTGAAGTTGTAACAATTGATATGACAGAAGAAGAGTGCTTAAACCGTATTGCTGTTTTGGAAGAACGTTTGAAAAATGCTAAAAAAGATTATAAAATCAATATGAAGGAATATCGTCCTTTGAAAAAAGTGATGACAGACCTTGAAAGATACCAAACAAAACTTCGCCGTAAAGAAGCAATCGTTGCCAAAAAGAAAGTTGCTTTGTATGGTGTGAACAACTATGTTGATATTGATAAAGAAAAAGCAGAAAAACTTGCTAACGAACTTGAATTGCTTGACGGTTTGAGATTGAGCGTTAATCACTGTGAAGATGTTATCAATGCTAACAAAGACCGCTTCCCAATTTTGGAACATACAAACAGCATTTTGGAAGAACAAATTGCTCAACTTGAAGCAGATTTGGAACAAACAAACTTAACCCTTCAAAAAATCCGCGAACGCGAAGGCAAGGGCGAAGGTGAAAATAACCAATAATCTAAAAGCGAATAAAAAATAATAAAAGTTAAAAAATCCACAGAAAATGTGGATTTTTTACACTTTATTTAAAATTAATTATTTTTTATAGTGTTTTTTTATGTTAAACAAATAATTAATTTAATTTGTCTATTTTTATATTTTATTGTATAATACAGTCATAATTGGTGGTGAAAACGTGCATAATAAAGATATGGGGTTAACATCAAAATTTGGCTTGAAACGTATGAACATTTTTCACAAAAAATACAAAATTGGTTTGTGTTTGAGTGGTGGTGGAACACGTGGATTTGCACACCTTGGTGCATTTAAAGCTTTTGCTGAATATGGTATAAAATTTGACGCTGTTGCTGGTGCAAGTGCTGGCAGCCTTTTTGGTGCTTTGTATGCAAGCGGACTCAGTTTTGAACAGATTTATGAAATGTCTAACCAAGTTAAACAAAGCGATTTGATAAAGCAAAAATTTGGCATTTTGCCTTCAAGTATGGATATGTTGGCTGAAACTTTGGATAGAGTTTTGCCAATCAAACGCATTGAAAATTTGAAAGTGCCATATTATGCTGTTGCAGTGGATTTAAAAACTGGCAAACAAGTGGTGTTTAACACGGGGAAATTGAATAGCGTTATCACTGGCAGTTGTGCAATTCCTGGCGTGTTTTTGCCTGTTAAATATAGAGATATGACCTTGATTGACGGCGGAGTAAGGAACAATGTTCCGTCTGACGTTTTATATAAAAATGGTTGCGATTTTGTTATAACAATAGACTGCAACTCAACACGCGGCGGTGGCACTGAAAGCAATAAATTATGGACGCAATTTGTAACCAGCATTGGCATTATGATGGTTAACAATTCAAAGCAAGGGCTTATGTGGAGCGACCTTGTTATTTCCCCTGATATGGCACGTTTTAACTCGCTTAAACTTGAAAATAAGGACGATATGATTAAGGCTGGTTATGACGCCGTGGTTAAGGCTATGCCTGAAATTGAAAAGATATTTTTGGGTAAACACAAAAGAAAATGGATAGACAAAAGAAAGCAACAAATTTGGTAAAAAATGTTAAATTTAACAAAAAACACAGCAAAATAACCAAAATTATTGCACTTTCAATAATTATTTTGGTTTTAAGCATGCTGTGTTTGTTTTTTAATGCGTTGAATCCTGCGATTGTGGCTTGGCTTAAAAATGATTTTGCTTGCGTGAGTGTGAAAGATAATTTGCTTGTACATTTTATAAATGTAGGGCAAGGTGATGCAATAGCAATCAATCTGCCAGACGGTAAAACGGCAATTATTGATGCTGGCCCTGCCAACGCAAGCAATGTGCTTGTGAAATATGTGCAAGAAAAAGTTTTAAACAATAAACATAACAATATCGTTGACTATTTAGTGCTTACACACGCTGATGCTGACCATATTGGTGGTGTGGTTGGCTTGCTTAATGCGTTTGATTTTAAAACAATTTATATGCCTATTGTTGAAAGCAGTTCGGCAACTTATGTAAATTTGACCGAAGCAGTGGAAAAAGAAAATTGCAATGTGGTTGTAAATCATAATCAAATTGAACTTGATACAGACTGTTTGTTGAAAATATTTAAACCGCTTGATTATACAGATACTAACAACACTTGTCCACTTATTAAATTGGAATATATGGCAAAATCATTTTTATTTACTGGTGATTTGGAAGCAAAAGGTGAAAAAGATTATGTTAATTTGTTTGGCGAAGAATTAGATGTTGATGTGCTTAAAGTTGCACACCACGGTAGTAAATATTCAACTTGTGAAGAATTTTTGGCGGCGACAACGCCTGAATATGCAGTGATTTCAAGCGGAAACAGGTATGGACACCCAAACCAAGAAACTCTGGATAGGTTGGAAGCAGTGAATTCAAACATTGTACGCACTGACACAGTTGGCAATGTTATGTTTGCAGTTGGTGAGAATTATAATTTAGATTTGCTTACTGGGGAATATGCGGTTTCTGGTTTTATATTTGACTACCGCTATATGGTGCTGATTGTTGACACTATTTTGGTGGTTGAAATTATAATTATTGCAACAAAAAGGCGTAAAGTTAACAAGCATAATTAAAGAAAAATAAAAATTTTTAAAGATGTTAAAAATTAATGTATATTTAAAAAAATTGCTCACATATTAATAATGTAAGGCAACCCCTTACACATAAGAGAGATAGTCTTATGCTCCAAAAAAAGCACAATAGTTTGAACGTGATTAAGTTGGCATTAGCCAACACTGGCGTTCTTAGAAGATTTGTGTTTTCGAGTGTAAATCAACATCTCTCTTTTTCATTGAATATTTGGTATAATAAGAGATGTTTTAATGCCCTTTTAGATACACTAGACTGAGCAACAGTTGCTGCGCTTGGTATGGCAAAGAAATCAGTCGTTGATGTTAATTATAATATAAAAAAATCCACAAAAATTGTGGATTTTTTGTTTTGAGATTGTCTGCACAATAGTGCAAGGGTAAGCAACACAAGTTCGGCTTAACGTTTGCTGAATTGTGGAGCTTTACGTGCTTTGTGTAAACCATATTTTTTACGTTCTTTCTTACGAGCGTCACGTGTTACAAAGCCTGCTTTTTTAAGTTCACTGCGAAGTTCTGGGCGATATTCCATCAATGCACGTGTGATGCCGTGACGAAGTGCACCTGCTTGACCTGCTTTACCACCGCCATAAATGTTAGCAACGATATCAACATTGCCTTCAGTTTCAGTTAAAACCAAAGGTTGTTTAACGATTGTGATAAGAGTGTCAAGGTCGAAGTAATCTTTTAATTCTTCACCATTAACTTTAATTGAGCCTGTGCCAGTTGTTAAACGAACACGAGCAACTGAGCATTTCCTGCGACCAGTACCCAAGAATTCTTGAGCCTTAACTTTTGCTTTTGCAGGGGCTTTTTTAACTGTTTTTGTTGTTTTAGTTGTTTTTGCAACTTTCTTTTCTTCAACTACTTCTGCCATTAGTTTTTACCTCCGTTCCAGATTTCAGGTTTTTGGGCTTGGTTCACATGTTCAGCACCTTTATAGATGTGGCAGTGTGTTGCCATTGTGCGACCCAAACTATTTTTTGGAAGCATACCTTTAATTGCTCTCATCAAAGCAACATCGCTTTGTTCAGCCATCATTTTCTTGTATTGAATCAATTTCAAACCTGATTGATAGCCTGAGTAACGTTTGAAGTATTTTTGTTCTTCCTTTTTACCTGTTAAAACAAGTTTATCGCTGTTTATAATAATTACATTGTCACCGCAGT
>CAKVCF010000038.1 GCA_934725795.1 uncultured Clostridia bacterium
GGGTTAAACACATCAAATTGCTTAAAAGCAAACGCCATAACTCGATAGGCTTTATCTGTCATGTTGTCATTTGTTTGCTGGATTTTTTGTTTTTGAGATGCTGAAAGTGGCACAATTTTACCATTAAGCATGATATGTGTACAACGGCTTAAAACAACCTCTGGCGCACCTTTAACATAACTTTTAAGCCCGTTTTCGTTAACAATCACACTCATCATCTTACGGTTTGAGTTAAATGGTATTTCATGAACAATCTTTAATTTTTTGCGATTTGTTAAACCTATGGCATATTCCAATATCGCAGTTTCAGTTGGCTCACCTTCCACTTTTGCGCCTTGTTGTTTTGCGTCGTTGCAATTTATCATGCAATCAATCATTTCATCAAAGGCTTGCCCTGCTTTTAGGTTTGTTTGATCATCAACATACGTTTCAACAACTTGCATTTTGTTCATTGTAAGAGTGCCAGTTTTGTCCGAACAAATTATTTCACAACTGCCTAAAGTTTCAACCGCATTTAGATGCTTTATAATACATTTACGTTTGGCAATTTGTTGTACACCCAGTGCCAAAATGATTGTAATAACAGCTGGCAAACTTTCTGGTATTGCCGCCACCGCCAAAGATACTGAAGTCATTATAGCATTTAATGCACCATGCCCCGCCACCAGTTCAAAAATCAAGATTACGGCGCATACAGCAAGCACTGTCCAAGTGATAATTTTGCCTATCTTGTTAATTGATTTTTGCAGTGGTGTGATTTCTTTTTTTGTGTTGAAAAGTATATTTGCAATTTTGCCAATTTCTGTATTATTTGCTGTTGCGGTAACCACACCTAAAGCCTTCCCACGCACAATCATACTGCCTGAATACACCATGTTTTTTCTTTCAGCAAGTGGTGTTGAATCTAAAAGCACCAAATTTGCATTTTTTTCAACAGGCACACTTTCGCCCGTAAGTGAACTTTCATCACAAGCCAAATTATTGGCATCTATCAAGCGCATATCTGCCTGCGCAATGTTTCCTGCTTCAAGTTCAACCACATCACCAGGCACTAAAAGGTTGCTATCAATATTTATTGTTACTCCACCGCGAAGCACCTTTACTGTGGTTTTGCAGTATTTTTGCAAATCATCAATACATGCTTGCGCTTTGCTTTCCTGAAAAACTCCTATAAAGGCATTCATTACAACTATAAAAAGAATAACAAACCCTTCAAACAAATCGCTATATTGTTTATGCACCAACGCTATGGTTATTGACACCACCGCAGAAGCAAGCAAAATGGCAACCATAATATTCAAAAATTGCTTAAAAAAACATTTTATAAAGGATTGTTTTTTAGCTTTCTTTAACTCATTTTTGCCACAGGTTTTTAAAAGCTCGTCCGCTTGTTTTGGACTTAACCCTTTTGTTGTTGTATTGAGTGTTCTTAACACTTGTTCGATGGTTTGCTTATACATATATTATTATACTATTGTTGTGGTTTTGGCTTTATGATAAGCAGTTGCAGTTTATAAAAATATTGACCTTTTGACCTATTCTTCGCCATAATATTGGTTGTTAATAATATATAAATAATCACACTGATTCGCTTAAAGCATTTAGCATTCAAGCCACACTTATTTATAAACTTTGATTTAATGCGTCATCAAACTTGATTTGAACAATTAAATTTAAGCAACACAAAAACAAAGAATAAAACATAATTTACAAATCCACATAAATATTTAAAGAATTTGCACTATTAATTGAAAAATTATTTCAACTATGCTAAAATATACTATTGATATGGAACTGAATGAAATAAAAAAATTAATACCAGATAATTTAACAGCACAATCTAACACTTTGCTCTCTGTTTTGGAAGAAATGGGGCTTAGCGAAACAATTAAAAGTGAAGGGCTGTTACACTTTTTAATTATCAATAATGTTTTAACCCTTGAGCAGGCTGAACAAGATTACCCTGAAGCCGCTTCAACTTTAAACATTTTAGATAAACTTGAAAAAATTAAAATCACAAATGCGGCTGAAGAAGCTGAAAATATAAGAAAGATGTTTTTTGCCATCACCAAAGACATTCGCATAATCATGTTTAAAATTGGCCTTATTGTAACCAAATTGCGCCATCAAAGTGAATTTTGTGAAGATGAAAGGCAAGAAATTGCAAAGGCAATCTTCTTAATGTATGCTCCACTTGCAGCGCGCCTTGGCATGTCCAATTTCAAAACAGAACTTGAAAATGGCGCATTTATGATTGCTGAGCCAAAAAAATATCTTGAAATCCAAGTTGATGTTGACAAGCGTTTCCACAAACGTCAACCTATTGTTGAAAGATTAAAAGATTTAACAAAAAAATGCATGGACGAATTAGGCATTGATGGCAAAGTGATGGGCAGGAAAAAGCACATTTACTCAATTTATAAGAAATTGCAAGACCACACAATGGACCAGATTTACGACCTTATTGCAGTGCGTGCCATTGTTAACACAGTTGCAGAGTGCTATGCTTTGCTTGGCAGACTGCACAGTGAAGTTGAGCCGATTCCAGGCAGATTTAAAGATTATATTGCAATACCTAAACCAAATGGTTATCAATCTTTGCACACAACTGTTAAATTTGAAAGTTTTCCTGTTGAAATTCAAATAAGAACAAAAGAAATGCATCAATACGCTGAATATGGTATTGCAGCGCACTGGCTTTACAAAGAAAAGCGCAATCACCAAGATAGTTTGGACGTGCGTTTGGCTTGGCTTAGGCAGATGATGGAAAATGAAAATGTCAGCATTGAAGATTTGGCAAATTCACTTAATCAAGATATATATAATAACGAAATATTTGTTCAAACTCCACGTGGTAAAGTTGTATACTTACCAGCAGGGTCAACACCGCTTGATTTTGCTTACAACATTCACAGTGAAATTGGCAACAAATGTGTTGGTGCAAAAGTCAACGATAAAATGGTGCCTATAACCAGCAGTTTGAACAATGGTGATGTGGTTGAAATTATCACTAATCCAAATTCCAAAGGTCCTTCACGAGATTGGCTTAAAATTTGCAAAACAAGTGATGCACGCAAAAAGATTAACGAATTCTTTAAACGTAACATGAAAGACGAAAATGTTAAACTTGGCAAAACAATGCTTGAAAACGCAATTAAAGAAAAGGGTTACGCTGTTAATAAACTTATCAACACTGACGCAATGCAAGAGATTGTTGACTATTATAACGTTGCAGATATAGACGAATTTTATGCACTTATCGGCACAAATGCAATTAAACCTATTGCTATTGCAAACAAGTTAGCACTTGCCTTCCAAAAACAATTTAAAGCTGAACAAGAAAAAATTATTGACCACAACACAATTTCACTTTCTGCGCCACAAGAAAATCAGGTTGCATTAAAAGGGCTTAACAATATTTTGATGAAATTTGCAGGATGTTGCAAACCTATGTATGGCGATGAAATTGTTGGCTTTGTATCAACTGGACGTGGTGTTATTATTCACCGCAAACAATGTCCAAATGTTTCGTGTTTTGATGAAGGCCGTTTGATTGATGCAAGTTGGAAGCCTATTGTTGAAAAACCTAAAAAGAAATCCACAAAAAATAAACAATAAAAACACATCTTGAAATTTGTTAAAATAAATGTTAATAAAAAATATTAAATAAATAAAAATTATTAAATAATATAAAAAATAAGTAAAAATATTCATTTTTTAATAATTTTAATTAAAAATTTTGAATTTTTATTAAATTTTATTTAAATTTATTTTATTTTTAAATTTGCCTTATCAAACAAGTAAAGAGAAATTACATAACTAGAAAATGATTTTAATTATTCACATTAAAAAAATTCCACATTAAATATAGTGGAATTTTTCTTTGTCAATAACAAGACTTAAAGGCAAATCCAAAATTGTGTATGCTCCATAGTTTTGTTGTTTATATAAGTACATAGCAGCAGGCGCAAAAGCAAGCAAAACACGTGCAGTAAATTCAGGGTTAGAATTTAAGTTGAGTTCAAATTTCATTTCTTTATTTGGTGCAACCACAACACCTTTATGTGCAAAAGATTTCAACTCGTCAAGTTGCTGTTGGCTAACAAACTTTACAGTTGTTTCATAACCAACAAAATAGTCTGGCATGTTTATTATCTGTTGCTTTATTTGCTGCTCAAATTGCACTTCGCAAACAACATAACATAATCGTTTATGTAACTTGACATTATTTGCAAGTTCTTCACCATGTTCTACCATTTTTAAAGCCTTTTTGTTTGGCAATGTGAACTGCAAGGCATCTTTTACATTTTTAATACTCTTAACTGCCTGAGTATGCCCTTGACTTAACCCTTTACCCCAAAATGTGTGGTAGTTAACACTTAGCGAACCAAACATAGCCCGCATCAAACTAAAAATGCCAGGGTCCCAACCTATTGCACACAGACTAAATTTATGATTTTGTTTTGCTATCTCTGCGCGTTTTTCAACATATTGTTTTAAACGATTGTGATTATCGTAGCAATCAATAGTGTTAAAGTTTTTGGCAAGGCTGAAAGCAACTTGTTCCAAATCAGTTTGTGAACCTACACACAAAAACATTATATCTATTTTATTTTTATAGTCTTCAATATTTTCATAAGGTAAACACCCCTCAATTTTGCGTCGTGAAAATATGGCAATTAAATCAAACTTATCATTTGTTTCTATTCGTTTTTTTAGTTGCTTACCAATGTTGCCAAAACCAACGATACCTACTTTTATTTTTTGCATAATTTGTTTTATGCAATGTTAAATTAAAAAGTTAAACATTTTTAAAATCTTTTGATTTGAAAATTAATAATTAAACTTTAATCATATTTAATTTAAAAAATATCAAAAATTAATAAATTTAATCCATAATTTACTCTTTTTATATAATATTTAAATATTTTAATTATTTTTTAATTTTTTATTTCAAATTTTAATTCTTATTTTATTTTTATTTTTACTTTAAAAATCTTTTAAACGTAAATTTGTTTTTTAAGATAATTTTTGATATAATGAAATTATGAAAAACAATTGTGAATTGATGAAGAATGAAAATTCTGTTATGACCGAAACCGTAATAAATAAATCCAGATTTATTGCTTACAAATTTAATTTAACAAACTTAGAACAAGTTAAACAAATTTTACAAGAATTAAAACACGGACATAAAAAGGCAACTCATGTTTGTTATGCCTATGTTTATAATATTGATTGCGTAAGTGAAAAAGCATGTGATGACGGTGAGCCAACAGGCACAGCTGGTTACCCTATCTTAACTGTTTTAAAAAAGAAAAATGTTCAAAACACTTTGGTGGCCGTTGTAAGATATTTTGGTGGCATTAAACTTGGCGCGGGTGGATTAACACGCGCTTACACAAAGGCCGCGGCAAGTGTTTTATAATTTGCCATATTATATTTAAGCAACAACTATCAATCCATCAATTCAATTTAAGCATGTGAGCCTATGCAATGCAAGGTTAATCTATTGCAAAAATAATTTAATTGTGCTATTATTGGCGTATGAATATTAAAAAGATTTTAGCTCAATGCATTGACACAGACGTTAACATTGAAAATTTAATTATTGAAAGCATTAGTGCAGATAAAGGTGATTACAGTCTGCCTTGTTTTGCTTTTGCAAAAACTATGCACAAAAGCCCTATTGAAATTGCAAACCAAATTGCACAAACCTTAAAGCCAAACAAAATTGTTGAAAAAGTTGAAGTTGTTGCAGGGTATGTAAATTTCTTTTTGAATAAAGCAGAGATTGCAGCCGAAGTATTGTCAACATACAAAGTTGGTGCTGATTTTAAATCGAACATTGGCAAAGGTAAAATTGTATGTTTTGACTTTGGCAGCCCTAACCTTGCAAAATATTTACACATTGGCCACTTAAAATCTTTGATTGTTGGTGAAAGTTTGTGCAGATTGTTTGAACAATTTGGCTATACTGTTAAACGCCTTAATTTTGCTGGCGACTACGGCACACCTTTTGGCAAAATTATTGGTGGAATGCAAAAATGGGGAAGTTTGGCTGACGTTGAAACACGTGGCAATGACGCACTGCAAGAATATTATGTAAAA
>CAKVCF010000039.1 GCA_934725795.1 uncultured Clostridia bacterium
GAATATAACTATCAAACAAAAGAGTTTAAATTTTCAATATGTAAAAAAGTTAATGGAACAGTTCAAAATATTGATCAATACATATATTATCAAATTGAAGATGGCTACAGTAGACAGACGTTAAAATTAAAACCATCAAGCGGAACTGAGAAGAACTTAAATTACACAAGTTTAACCGATGAAAAATTAACTGGCGAAGTTTCAGTTACCTTAACTTATTCGCTGGTTTATTATGATTTATCTGTTGGTTATACGGTTGAAGGTAATAGTAAAAATACAAATGCCGCAACAAAATCTGCGGTATACTTGCCAAATGGTGCAGGTGGTGATAGTTACCAAGATGTTACATTCAAATATTTATCAAGCAATAGCAAGTTTTCGGTTGAGGGTTATGAATTGCCAACAAAAGAAGCTGAATTGAAAACAATTTTTGGCGAAGATTATGACGCTCTTTTAGGTAAAGGGGCAAACGCTAAAAAGAGAATTTTCAACGGCTGGTTGTTGGATGTAACAGCACTTGAATATCTTGGCTATGTTCATGTTAGTTCAGCAAGTGGAGTTGAAACTTGGAAAAATGGAAGTAATTGGGTGAAATTTAATGTTGGTAACAGAATCACAACATTAAATGGTTCTAGATCTATTTATTTATCATTAACCAAAGTTAGTGGATTTGGCAATTTTGTTTTTGGTGCTTCAAATGACACATGGGGTACAAACAGCAAAGGCTTCGCTGCAGAATCATTCGTATTGCCAATTGTTCCAAACTGGTCTGCAGAATATAATGTTCAAGTTCAAAATAGCATTGAAAATAGAACAGATGCTAATAACAATTCAGTTCAAGTTAAAGGTGTTATAGATAATAACAGCACAACCTTAAAGAATAAAGTTGATTTTATAGTAGACTGTACAACAAGTATCGATTTTGTATATTCAAACGGAACAGCATTTGATAGCATTGAGGATGCAATATATTCATCATTATATGATACTGAAGGCGAATATGGCCTTTACAGATATGGTTACGAAATCAGTGGATATCAAATAACATTTAAATATAATGGCACAACTTTCTATGCTTGTTATTGTGATGCTTTAAACTCAAACGGCGTTAAAATGGGTGTTTCATGGTATCCAGTTTATTATTTAGGTGGAAAGTATGTTATCAATATGTACGATTCATTAGGCAATGCCACAACATACACTCCTGTTTTGCCTAAAATTAATAATATTCCAAGCCCTACAACACCTGTTGATGTTTTGAAAGATACAAACTTATGGGTGCTTATTGAAAATTTCTCAACTTGGACTCAAGGCGATTTTGTTTTGCAAGATACAACTTTTGTTATGACACCAGAATGGAAAGCTGCAACAGTTAAATTGAGTGAAGCAACAGGCAATGACTTTAAAGATTTAAACAAATATGACAGTATTACTGTAACATATGATAAAAAATACAATATTGACCGCGGAAACTGTGTTGGTGCAGGTAAAACAATTGCTTATTATATCACAAATAGTGGAAGCATTGTTGCTGCTGATTATACATCATCAATGTGGACACATGAAAAAGTTAAGTGGGATTATTTAAACTTAAAAGATTACACATTTGACACTAAAGATGGAAGTTATAATTTAACTTTAAGAAAGGTGGAAATTGACAACCTATACATGGTTGAACTTGATGCTTCAACAAATAAACTAGATTTAGATTCATCCGCGGATTATATTATAGCAGACGAATCTATCAGCACAAGTTTACCAACCGCTCCAAATTCTACATACAACACTGGCTATCGTTCAATTTGGGCATACTATACTGTTGAATATCAATCAAGCAAATGTGTGGAAGTTTACACAAAACAACTTGATACAACTGTTAATTTATATATTGACGGAATAAATGTTACTGACCAAAATTTGGAACAAGCTAGATCTTTCTTTAAAATGAGATATTTGCTTGAATCAAAAAATAGTCAGGGTGAAGTAACAAGCAGATATGTTATTATTGCAAATAATCATCCTATTGGTAACTTAGCATTTAGTAAACCTTATTATGTAAATATAGCAACAATGTTCAATGGAACAAATGGTGCGTATTCATTTACAACTGATAAATATGATCCAACATTTACACCTCACACAGACTATTTGATGGTTGATGAAACAGGGCCAAAACTTAAAGCAAATTATATTAAATCAATGACCAATTATCCTTGGACAATTGATATGGATAACCTTCACATTGGTGAAAAGCCAACACTTTATCCATTATTCTATCGTGAAGCATATTTACTTGATGTTGATTACGCATACAAGGTTGGAAACTATAGGTATAATGGCTTTGTGGGTTATTTAGATATTTCGGTTGTTGATAATGCTGCTGAAAGTGAAATAACTGGCGGCAATGGACGTTATTTGGTTTACTACAACAGCACAACAAACACCACAAAAATTTATAAATATTCAAATAATGCAAACTCAGCAGAATATAATGCGGCTACGTTGAGCAAATGGGTAAGCAATTTAACTGAAGACAAGGTTGTTGGAAATATCACAATTTATCGTGGATGCAGCATCAATGTTAATGTGTTTGATCAAAGCCAGATAAATGATATCAATTTAACAAACACATTCTATGATGCATTGATAGGTTACAGGTTTGCTGGTGAAGTTGAAGCAACTGTAGGGCAAAACTCACAAGAAAGTTTAAGCAATATTGCTTATACATTTGAATTTAACACAAACACAAATGTTGGTGAGTTAACAAAACTCACAGGTTTGCTAACTGAACCAGTTGATTTAACAGTTGGCGACACAGTTAGTTTAACATTCTTGTTTGAACCTATTAATTACGATACAACTGTGGCGTTAACAGACCAAAACGCTGGGCAGATGCATATTGCACGTCCAGGTAGTTCATTGATTGTTAGCGAGCGACCACAAAAATTAAACAATTTACAACGTGGCAGCACAGCAAGTATTTTCTATTATGCTTTTGCTGGTTATGGCTTAAAAGATAATGATTTCACAATCAATGAGAACTTGATTGAAAGTTTGGATATGTTAGGTAATCCAATTTCTCGCACAACTGACGAAGAAAAACAAACATACAAATTGAATATAAGTGGTGCATGGCTTAGGATGTATTTGTATAAAAATGGCGAATATTCAGCATCTGCGGCACAAACAATTGGTCAAATTGATATTAACATTGATTATCTTGAATTTGATGTTTACGCGCGCATATATGATAAATATGAAACGGAAATTGAAACAAAGGCAATAACAAGCGGTTGGAAGATATCTCAACCTAATATTAATTGGCAGTTGCCTGTTTCAGCACTTGAAACCTATGGTGGCGGAACAGCTTATGCTTATTATAGGTCAGCAAACCAACGCTACTATGCTTTGTTAAACAGTTGGGCAAATCAACCACGCACACAACCATCATCACGTGATTTGTTTGCTGAAACTTACGACTTCTTGCTTAATATGGCACCAACTAACCAATACACAATCACAACAGATAATTTGTATAGTATGGTTTTAACCACAGCTGGTATTATTGTGCCAGAAGATAACAGAACATTCTATTTTGATTTGGAAGTTGCTGAAATTTATAAACTTAACCTTTCAATTTTGGTTGGCGTGAATGATACAAATTGTTCAACAAGAACATTAACCATTTCAAACAGCGAAAATAACACTGTTTCTCTAAATGCTGAAAATGGTTACATTCAATCAAATGATTTACCATATATTTACACATATCGTGGTCTTGAAAGTGCAATTATAGCCACTTATGATGATAAATATTATACAGGCGCAGCATTACAAGCGTTAGACTTACCTTCAACTGAAGATTCAACCACTTATAGCATCAATTCACCATTGTTGGCAAATTGTGATAAAACAATATTTGCAAGCTTTACACCAGTGCAATTGCCTGTTGATTTGACTTTCAATTATAATGGAACAAAGGTTGTTCAAAATCCAACAAGTTCAGCAGAAGACCAAGCATTGATTTCACAATTCTTCAATGATTGGCAGATGAAAACTATTTCAGGTGAAATGAATGACTTGCCAAACAGCACCGAAACAGGCAAAGTTGTTGCATTTGATATGATTAATTTCATTTATTCATTAAAAAATGTGTATAACTTAACAATCAGTGTGAATGGCAGCAGTTCTCGTTTGGTTTATGACGCACAAACAAGCAGCTACAATGTGGTTGTTTCAACTGACGACTATTTGCAAAGCAAAGTGCAAATTGTTGTTGACGTTGTTGATAAAAAGCAAGGTCAAATCACACTTGAAATTGGCAAAGATAATTCAAATGAAGCATCTTTCTACACAAGTGATGATTCTATCATGTATCAGTTTGCTGACTTGTGGATAAATGGCATAAATTATGGCAAATCTGGTTCATTTATGGTTGGTTATTCACTTAAAATAAAACTCAACACTATTGCACCAGGTTATGAATTTGTTGGTATTAAAAAAGACCAAGGCAGCATAAACACAGACTACACACTTTCAGGCAACGAAATTGTTATCACTGATGGCAAATTGCCAGATAATGTGTATGAAGACGATTTTGTAACATCAATTTCAGGCAAGTATTATGCCGTGTTTAAAAAGACACTTTTCAAAACAGAACTTGTTTTAACTGGCTTGCCAGATAGCCTTAGAAATAATTATGGTTATTCAATTGGCGGCAGAACAGCGGTTTGGAGAGATGGCCATTTGGCAGTGTCAAAGGGCAGTGCAGTTGGTGATACTTTAACACTCTTCCGCAACAGCGATTTACCATACGAAAAGTTTGTAAGGTATTATTATATAGATAAGTCAGGCAATGAACAAACTATTTCAAATTCAAAATTGACAATTTCAAGTGAAATATTTGAAAACATTAAAGATACAAATGCTGACGGCTCAAAATTGCTTAAAGTTTATGTTGAAACTGGCCTTAAGTATAATTTAACATTTATTGTTGACCAAGATAGTTTGCAATACCTTAACAAGATTGAAGTTAATGGTGTAGCATTATCTTCAGTTACAAACACTTTCACAACAAATTATTTTGAAACAGGTTCAGTTTTGTCTTACACAATTTCTTCATTGTTGCCAGATAAATACACAATCGTTGTATCAGGCGATGCAACTGGCACAGGTCAATCAATTGAAAATGAAATGACTTTAACAGCCAATAGAAGTATTAATGTTAAAATAACAAAAAATAGCTATGGCTTGCAAGTTGAAGAAAAATTGTATGCTGATATCATTCAGTTAAACAACAACTCACCTGAAACATTAACAGGCAACGATGTTATTAATCCAAATATTAATGGCAACAAAGTTGACTATGTTTACAATAGCAACACAATCTACGTTGATATTTTAGCAAACAGTGGTGAAGGTGAAAATAAAAAACAACTTACATCTATCAATTTTGAAGACGAAAACTTAAGTTTTGCCTTAACATTAAACACAGATAGCGATATCTTTATCTCAACCATATCAGCTAAAAATGCTGACGGCAGCGAAATAGATAAAGCCAACATAAAACTTGTTCAAGATAAAACAAATGCAAACTTGTTTAAACTCAGCATCACTGCTGATGGTAAAACATATACCTTTACATTTGAAAAAACTGCAACAGGCGCAATCCAATTTGGCTTTGTTGGCTTAGGCAACGCTAAGTTAACTTTAACTTACACAATCTTCAAACTTATTAGTATAAGTTAATAAGAAAAACGCACCAAAACGGTGTGTTTTTTTGTTGGCTTAAAATTTAAAATAAAATTTGATATTGTTTATATATCGCTGATACTTTATTTAAAATTTGCTATTAATTTTTTAAATGTACTATTTATTTATGATAAACCGCTAAAAAAAATGGCTTAAAATTTAAGTAAAAAAACTGGTATTGATTTTATTGTATTGTAATAGTTTAATGTAACTGCTTAGCACTTTTGCAATAAACAATTAAAAGATTGATAGATATATTATTTTTCTTTGCACTTTTTTAGCGCTCTCATTTTTCAGTATCTGCTAAAAATAAGGCAGTGTATTGATAATGAATGCAAATAAAATGATAGTTC
>CAKVCF010000040.1 GCA_934725795.1 uncultured Clostridia bacterium
GTTCAGTTGGTAGAGCGCCAGATTGTGGATCTGGTTGTCGTGGGTTCGAGTCCCTCTATCCACCCCATTTAACACAACATATTGTGTTTTTAAGATTTAAGCATACCATAATCGGTATGCTTTTTTCATGTCAATTTTTCAACTGAGTAGAATTTGAGTAGAATTTTGACTGGTTAATTATATTAATATAATTATCATCAACGTCTGTGTTATGTTTAACATAAACACTTTTTGTAACTTTACTTTCTGGATTATGTCCAACCCAGGCTTGATAAACTCTTTCAGGTATACCCAATTCATCACATCGTGTCATGAACGTTAAACGCATATCTTTGTTTTTAAATCTTCAATATTTGATAACTTTTTGATTTTTCAAAGTGGAAATTATGTCAAGTAGTTAATGTGAAAGGTTAATTTACATTTTACTTGCAAACAAAATTGTTAAACTTAAATTGCGTCTTAGACACAAATTTGTGATTGTCTAAAAATTTGATTGACAGTTTGCTTTGCAAAAATGTAAAATTATGCCTATAAAAGCATATCATTAAAGGTGTTAATGTTTGTTAATATTTTGTAATGGTGGCTTTTAGTTTACAATAATTTTCTTTCTTACATATCAAGAAAACTGATAAAAATCAAAATAATAAATCAAATTTATGCTTATCATTATAAATATTGTTTGTTGTTAAACACTAAAAAAGGAATTTTAATATGTTAGAGTTAGTTAACATTAAAAAACAATATCAATTAAAAGACCAAGCAGTTGACGCTTTAAAAGGCATCAATCTTTGTTTCCGCCGCAATGAATTTGCTTCAATTTTAGGGCCAAGTGGTTGTGGTAAAACCACCTTGCTTAACATTATCGGTGGGTTAGATAGATATACGGAAGGCGACCTTATTATTGATGGCGTTTCAACCAAACAATTTAAAGATAAAGATTGGGATAACTACCGTAACCACCGTGTTGGTTTTGTGTTTCAAAGTTATAACCTTATTCCGCACCAAACCGTGCTTGAAAACGTTGAATTGGCATTAACCCTCAGCGGTATCAAGAAAAAGGAACGTCGTGCACGTGCCATTGCTGTGCTTGAAAAGGTTGGTTTAGGCGATAAACTTAAATCAAGGCCAAATCAACTTTCAGGCGGTCAAATGCAACGTGTTGCTATTGCACGCGCTTTGGTTAATGATCCAGAGATAATTTTGGCGGACGAACCAACTGGCGCTTTGGACAGTAAAACCAGCGTGCAAATCATGGAACTTTTAAAAGAAGTTAGTAAGGACCATTTGGTTATTATGGTAACACATAATCCAGAGTTGGCTGAAAAATATAGCACTCGTATTGTGCGCTTCCTTGATGGTGAATTGGTGGAAGATAGTAATCCTTACACTCACGCACAGGCTGAAAGAGAAATAAAAAGACACAAAGAAAAACTTGCAAAGCAAACTAAAAACAAAGGCTTTGTTAAAACTGAAAAGAAAAAATCAATGTCATTTTTCACAGCTTTAGGTTTGAGTTTTAAAAACATGCTCACCAAAAAGGGTAGAACATTGATGGTAAGTTTTGCTGGAAGCATAGGTATCATTGGCATTGCTCTCATTTTGGCTGCAAGTGCTGGTATGATGGGGTATATCAACAATATGCAAAGCGACAGTTTGGCAAGTTATCCAATTTCAGTTACTTCGGTAGCGGTTGATTTAAACAGCCTTCAAAATGGCGTAAATGCACGTGGCGATAGGGGCGAACCCGTTGGTGATGATGAACTTTCAATTTACGATATGAAGGAAATGCTTACAAGTTATGGCAGTTACAATTATATAAGCAGTGAATTTGTTGAATATGTTAACAACCATTATGCAGAAAAAAGCAAAAAAGATATGCTTAATGAATTGCAAATCAGTTACGCTGGCAGTATGCACCTTGTAACCGATTATAAGTCTGGCGAAAACACTATAATATATCCTATAAACAACGTGCCAACAACAAGCGTGTTAAATGGAACAACAACTTCAACATTCTTTGAAGCCTTGTCAAACGAAGATTATGTGCGCGGGCTTTATGATGTGATAGGCAACTATCCAACCGAAGCAAATGAACTTGCATTGGTGCTTAATTCTCGCTCCGTTGCAAACTATCAGTTGCAAGAATTAGGCATAGAATTGCCAACCGATAGTAATAAGGTTAAGATAGATACAATTATAAATCAAAAGACCTATAAATTGCTTTTAAATGACGCTTATTATAATTTAGACGGCGAACCAGTGCTGAACTTTAACGGCCTTACAGATGTTTCAACAATAGTGGCAAATCAATCCACTTTGGCTTCTCTTTATAGCAACCAAAACACAAAAGAACTTAAAATTACAGGTGTGCTTATATTAAAAGATGATGCTTCTGGCAGCATATTCTCAAATGGCGTTATGTACTCACGTGCGTTGGCAGAAGAATATAGGCAAAATTGCAAAGCTTCGCAAGTGGTTGCAAACCTTAAAGCAAATGTGCTTACTGATAAAAATGCAACGCTTAAAGTGCCTTATAAAGTGGATATAAGTGAACTTAGTTATTTCACCGAAAGTGCAATTTATGAATTTAACACCTTGCAAGAAATGGTTAATATGTTAACAAGTGATTCACTTAAAATCAATTTAACAGACGAGCAACTTGTTGACTTATACCTTCAAATGTATGGTGCAAGCGATGTGCCAACTGGTATATATTTCTATTGTAAATCGTTTGATGCAAAGGACGATTTAACAACACTTATCGGCAACTGGAACAAATCAAACACTATCAAAATTGTGTTTAATGATAGTTCACAAATGTTAACAAATATGCTTGGCAGCATTGTTAATATTATCAGTTATGTGCTTGTTGCGTTTGCGGCAATTTCTTTGGTTGTTTCAAGCATAATGATTTCAATTATCACTTACACATCAGTTATTGAAAGAACAAAAGAAATCGGCGTATTGAGAAGCGTTGGTGCATCAAAACGTGATGTTTCACGCGTGTTTAATGCTGAAACAACAATCATTGGCTTGTTTGCAGGTGTGATTGGTATTGTGGTGTCATTCTTGCTTTCACTCATTTTGGAAGTTGTTTTAAAATCTCTTACTGGGGTGGCGGGGCTTGTAAGCCTTCAACCTTTGGCAAGTTTGATTCTTATTGCTGTCAGTGTGCTTCTCACTTTCCTTGCAGGATTAATTCCAGCCAAGATAGCATCAAAGAAAGACCCTGTGCTTGCACTTAGAAGTGAATAGAGATTAAGTGTTAAATAGGTGGAAATAATCTTGGCGCCGAACCTAAACAATTTTTAGAATAAAAATTTTTAGATTACAACAAGATAGCATCAAAGAAAGACCCTGTGCTTGCACTTAGAAGTGAATAGAGATTTACTATCAAGTTGAAGAATTTTTAATAACATTTTAATTTAGAAGAGTGCAGCAGTTTTGCTGCATTTTTTATTTTTAGAGTTATATTAATGTTTAATTAATAATGAAAATGAATAATCATTTTTTGTTAAATTGCTTGCTTAAAGCAAAATTGTTGCGTAAAATAAATTGTATGAAGAAATATAAAACTTTAGATTTACCTTATGGTGGTAAACTTTATTATGTTAAAAACAGATTAACCAAAGCTACAATGGTAAAATTACAATTTTTGTGTGGTGCAAGGGAAGATAATATTCCAGGTTTGGCACATTTTACTGAGCATATGTTTTTTACAGGCACAAATGAAAAAGATAAAAAACAAATCAGCAAACAATATTTTGACTTTATAGATGCAAATGCATTCACAAACAGCAGGGAAATTTGTTTTGTTGGAACAATTTTTACAAACGAATTTTCTTCCTACCTTGACACGGTTGCGGAAATGATAACAAAAACCACTTTCAGCCAAAGAAATATTGACACTGAAATTCCAGTTGTTCAACAGGAAATTGCAAAAAGTAAAGATAAATATAATCGTCTTGCGGGTGAGTTTAACAGTTATAATTTGCTTAAAGATGATGTGTTTAAAAATCGTGTTTTAGGCAACGAAAAATCGGTTGCAAGCATAAAAAGCAAGGATGTTAAAAATTATGTTAAAAAGTTTTTTGTGGCAAATAATTTGATTGCTTATGTTTCAAGCCCGATGTGCGCTAACAAAGTTAAAAAACTGCTTTCACGCTTTGCTCAAAACATTCCACATAAAGCTGAATTCACGCAATTGCCAATGGTTTATGTGGACTTAAAAGATGACGGATTTTTCAAAATTGAAACACACGATATCAAAAAAAGTTATTTGTTTTTAAATTTTGCTTTCAATCGCAATTATTTGGAGCAGGATTTTAAAACCAAATGTGCAGTAGTACAATCTATGATAAATGATTTTACAGACGGCATACAAAAACAAATGCGTCTTGAAAAAGGCTTGGTTTACGGTTGCGGATTTTCAACAGAGTACTATCTTACTCAGGCAGTTTCCACACTTTATACAGAATGTGAAAAGGGCAATATAAATGAAATTATAAAAACCACAGCGGACTATTTAAAAGATAAACTAAAAGAAGGATTTACGCAGGCTGAATTAGATAAGTATAAACGTGAATGGAAATATGGTGAAGCTGTTAAAGAGCCACGCGCAGCGAGATATATGAACAATTTGTTTGCGCTTGCATTGTATGGTAAACTGCGTAAGAAGAAGTATATTGATAAAATAATAAATAACTTATCTCTTGATGAATGTAATGCTATTTTCCGTGATGTTTTTGCTTCTCCACGCGTAAGTTTAACAATTTATGGCGATGCAACAACAAAAGATGTTATGAGTAAAACCGAATTTAAAAAGTTGTTTAAATTTTAACATTATTTATTGTGATTAAATCTAGTAGCAGATAAATGGCATATGTTTTCTAATTTTAAGGCGGTTAGACATATTAAACTAAGCAATTTATCAAAGATTAAAAGACTAAAAAGATTGTCGAAAAGGCAAAACTAAACAATTTTGCTTGACAATCCTTTTTTTTGTGATATACTTAATTTAAGATTTATATTTTTTGGAACTTAATATGCTTGTAGGGGTACAAACGTATAAATATTGTTATGCATAAATATAATGATTGTTAAAATTTAATCAAACACATATTAACAAATTGATTGAAAAACAAATTAGCAAATCAGTTTATCTTATTTTAAAATGTGTTTGTTTATAAAACTTTGTAGTTTTAAAAGTTTATCAACTGATTAAACAATCGCATTTTGCAATATAACTTTTAAATATAAATCAATAGCTTAAAGTTTTGTGATGTTTATATATTTAGTTTAATGTTGAATCAAAAATCTTTAAAACCTTTTTAGATATTAATCTAACAACAAACTTAACATATAGACACCATTAAATAGCAATAGAATTAAAAATTAAAGGAGAATTTATGATAGAAAATTTAATGACAAGTGAAGAGTTTGATAAGTCAATCAAAACTGATAAAAACTTTGCACCAAAGCAAAATGTTTTAGGTAAAAACAAATCAAACAAACAAAAAAATGCAATATCAACTGGCAATAAACCAGCACATGTTGTAACAAAATCAAATGCAAAAAATGATAGCCAAAATTCTACAAAGGCAGAAAAATCTGTGCAATCAAAACAAAAATCTGCATCAAAGCAACATAGTGGTCAAGTTAGGGCACAAAACAAGCAAGCAACACAAAAATTGCTTAAAGAAATTGATGCTGCAACAGTTGAAAATAACGATGTCAATGCACTTGCAGATGTGCTTAATCTTGCTGAAAATCAAATTGAATTGCCTGAAAACGCCA
>CAKVCF010000041.1 GCA_934725795.1 uncultured Clostridia bacterium
CTTCTACACCGAACAAGCAAAATACAACGCTATTGTTGAAGAAATTAAGGAAAAACATGAAAAAGGTCAACCTATCTTGGTTGGTACTGCTTCAGTTGATAAATCTGAACGCATAAGCAAGGAAATTAAAAAACTTGGTATTCCACACAACCTTTTGAACGCCAAAAACCACGAACTTGAAGGTCAAATTATTGCTCAATCTGGCCGTGTTGGTCAAGTTACTATTGCAACAAATATGGCTGGTCGTGGTACCGATATTTTGCTTGGTGGAAACCCTGAATTCTTGGCAAAACAAAAAATGCTTAATGAAAATGTTGAGCCAGCAGTCATGGAAAAAATCACCGCTTATAACGTTGAATTAACAGACGAAGAAAAGGCACTTAAAGATAAATACCAAAAATATTATGCCGACTTTAAAAAGGTAACAGACGAAGAAAAGAAAAAGGTTATCGAACTTGGCGGTTTGCATATTCTTGGCACTGAAAGGCATGAATCTCGCCGTATTGATAACCAGTTGCGTGGTCGTGCTGGTCGTCAAGGCGACCCAGGTTCAAGTATATTCTTTATCTCTCTGGAAGATGATTTGCCACAACGTTTTGGTGAAAATAGAATGAAAAACTGGTTCTCTATTGTCTTCCGTGGCAATGAAGATATGCCTATTCAATCTAAATTGTTGACCAAGTTCTTTGAATCAGCACAAAAGAAAGTTGAAGCTATGAACTTTGGTGCACGTAAAAATGTGCTTGAATATGACGATGTGCTTAATAAACAACGTCAAATTATTTACGGCGAACGTGATAAAGTGCTTGACGGCGTTGATATTCACCCTCAAATTTTGGAAATGCTTAAAGAGTTCACATTTGAAACTTGCTTGAACTATTTAGACGAAACCAAACCTTACTATGAGTGGGATTTAGAGCCACTTAACAAGGAATTGGAATCTAAATTATTAAAACCTGGCACAAACCTTGTTACAAGCGAATTTGTCGAAAATTTAGACGCTCAACAAGTTGCACAAAATGTTTACGATAAATTATTAGAAATTTACGAAGCAAAAATTGCAGAAGTTAAAAAACTTAACCTTGATTTCAGCATTATTGAACGCAATGTGTTGTTGCGTGTTGTTGATAAGTTCTGGACAGACCATATTGACGCTATGAACACCCTTCGCAACGAAATTGGTGTTATGGCTTATGGTCAAAAAGACCCTGTTGTTGCATATAAAAACGAAGGTTTTGATATGTTTGACAAGATGATTACAGACATACGCGACTACACCGCTGAAACATTATTTAAATCACAACTTAAAATTGAAGTTGTGCCAAAACGTCCAGCAGGTCCAGTGAACCTTGGAAGCACCAACAAAACTGAACAATCAAGTGCACGTAACCGTGATGCTCATATTGGCCGTAACGACTTATGCCCTTGCGGTAGCGGTAAGAAATACAAAAACTGCTGCATGTTAAAAGACCAAAAATAGACTGCAAAACTTAAATTAACACTAGGAAAAATCAAATGAATATTAATGTTAGAAATGCCAATATAAATGATTTAGATAAAGGTTTGTTAGACTCTTATATTCAAGGGTATCGATATCACCAAAATGGCAGACCAGATATTTTTGATAATCTACCAGACGAAACACTTAAAGAAAACTTGTTAAATGATTTTGAAAACTTTTCTTTTATAGTGGTTTGTGATAATGATACAGTTATTGGTTACCTAGCATACTTAATCAAGAATAACAAAGTTAAAAAGTTAAAACTCGAACAACTAATTATCAGTGAAAAATATAGAGGTCATGGCCTTGGTAAAATGCTTATTGAAAAAGCCAAAGCAATAGCTATTGAAAATCACTGCAAAAGGATTGAATTAGATTGTTGGACATTTAACAAAAATGCTTTGGACATGTATGAACATGTTGGCTTTAATAAACAAAGAATTTTGTTTGAAATGCCATTAAACACTGATTAACAACAAAAAATACACTTTACTTTTAAAATAAAGTGTATTTTTTATTAAATTTTATATTTTGCATTTAATATAAGCGTGGTCGCTTGTTGCCATATTTGCTTTCATTATTTCATAATCAGCTTGTTTCATATTCAATTTAGTATCGTTAATAAATATAAAATCATATCTTTTATTCTTATGTACATCTATCTTTCTATTACTACCTATCACATGAGATACTACAACAGGTTGTCCATATTCAAAATTGGTTTTGTTATAAAATTTAGTATATGAATCTATCAATCCAACACTTTTACAGGTATTAAAAAATGTTTTTGCACCATTACCCTTATCACCATTATCAAAAAATTTCATATTATCAATGTCAAAATGGTCAATATCTGGTTCATTTGCATCTATTGTTAAAATGTCAGGTTTATAATCGTCAACAACTTCTGCAAAAGAATAGAATTGTAAAGATTTTGCTTTTTTATGTGCACAACCAGTGATTGAGTGCAAAGTAACAACTTTTATTATTTTATTATCAATCTCAATAGTCGCATATAACGTTCTTTCAGGGAGTAAACACCTATTAAACACATTAGATTCAATTATCTTGATATTTTTAGTTGTCATAATCAATGTTCCAAGTTTTCTACTTTTTGTATCATATTTACCTGGTTTTCTAAAATTGAGTGAATATATAACATTGAAATCATTTTGAAACATTTTTTCTAAATATTTAAAAGAACTTTCAACAACTTCTTGCAAAGTTACAATAATCGTTTTATCTTCTTTAGTTATATTTTTCAATTCATTACAAATTTTTTCAATGTTACAACCATAACTAATATTCCAATTTAATATAATCATAACAATTCCAATTTAATAATCTTTATCATATTGCTTAAACAATAAAACAACACATCAGCAGTTAAATATTATTTTACATTTCACGGCGAGATTGAAGGGCTTTTGAAAGCGTCATTGCATCGGTGTATTCAAGTTCACTGCCTAAACTTACGCCTTGTGCAATACGTGTAACCTTTACGCCAAGTGGTTTAAGCAAGTTGGCAATATACATTGCAGTTGCTTCGCCTTCCACATCAGGGTTGGTTGCAACAATAACTTCTTGTGTGTTTTCGGTTTGAACACGTGATAAAAGTGATTTTATATTAATATCGTTTGGACCTTTGCCTTCAAGCGGATTGATAACGCCATGCAAAACGTGATAAGTGCCATTAAATTCACGTACCTTTTCAAGTGCTGTAACATCTTTTGGCTCTTTAACCACGCAGATAATATTATCTTTTTTAGGGCGAGAACAAATATCGCACACTTCTTTATCTGTGAAATTGGCACAAATTTTGCAATAGTGGATTGTGCTTTTTGCGGTTACCATTGCGTCTGCAAAATCTTTAACTTCTGCTTCGCTTAAAGTGAGCAAAAAATACGCATATCTTTGTGCGGTTTTTTTGCCAACACCAGGGAGATGCGAAAATTCGTTAACCAGCCTTTCCATTGAGTCTATTTGATTCATTACATTAACCCGCCAAGGCCACCCATAGCGCCCATTTTATCTTTGCTTAATTCGTCTGCTTTTGCAATAGCATCGTTAAACGCAACAACAAGCAAATCTTCAAGCATTTCAACGTCGTCAGGGTCAACCGCATTTTTATTGAGTTTAACAGACTTTAATTCTTTTTTACCTGTCATTGTAATTTGCACCATATCACCACCAGCTTTGCCAACAACTTCGGTGTTTTCCAACTCTTCTTGTGCCTTTTCCATTTGTTCTTGCATTTTGCGGGCTTGTTGCATAAGGGCGTTCATATTCATACCGCCACCAAATCCACCATTAAATCCGTATGCCATAAAATTCTCCTTTAATTTTAAATCTTGATTATATATTTTCAATTTGTTTAATTATTTGTTTTTTCTTTTTCGTATTTTGATTTTAGTCTTGCTTTTTTAGTTTTTTTAGGTTGACTTAATATGATTGTGCTATATTCTATTTTTATTCTTTAAACCTGATTTTAGACTTAAAAGCATCTTTTAAACCATCTTTAATATCTTGCACTGATGCGTTGGTTTTATCGTAAATCACTTCCACATCTTTAATGCTATCGTCAAACAAATTTATCAATTCCAATATTACTGCAAGGCGTTCTTTATTGTCAATCGTTTGGAAGCAACCTAAATCGTTTGTATGAAGCACTAAGCGGTTTAATTTCTTTTCCACCTTAACAACATTAATAAGTGCGTTTGAAAGTGCAAACAAATTGCGTTCTTTTGCTTTGATAAGCACATTGCCCCACACCTTGTCAATTTCATTTGAACTAACTGCCACTGGTTCAACAACTTTTGGTGCTGAAACTGGTTGTGCGGTTGGTTGAACAGTTGCTGTTGGTTGAGCAACTGGTGTGCTTGCCACAGCAATAAGGTCAAGGCAGGTTGATTCAAACAAGTTTTCTGGATTAATGCTATATTTTAAATCTAATTCCACATTAGCAAAGCGGCTGAAAGCAGTTTTAAGATATGCCAAATCAAATTGAGAAGCAATATCGTTATATGTTGCAAATTCACCTGGCAAAATATCCAAAACTGAATAATCACCAACGCCAACTTTTATCATAATAAGGTTTTTGATAAAGTCTGCCATTTCTTTGCAAAGCACTTGAATGTTTTTGCCACTGCCAAGTGCACGGTGCACGGCTGTGAAAAGTTTGTTAATATCTTTGTTTGCAATGCAAGTTAAAATATCTTTAATGCTTTCCTTGCTTGATAAGCCAATAACGCTTTCTGCTTGTGCGCATGTGATTTGATTGTTGCAATATGCTGCAACACTATCTGCTATTGACAGCATATCACGCACGCTACCTTCACCAGCTTTTGCAATAAGGTGCAATGATTTTTCGTCATAACTGATGCCACGTTTATCAAACACATTTTTAAGGTGTTCTGCAAGCAAATTGACTGGTAAAAGTTTAAAGTCAAAACGCATACAACGGCTTAAAATTGTGGCTGGCAATTTATGAATTTCTGTTGTTGCCAAAATAAAGATAACATGTTGTGGTGGTTCTTCCAAAGTTTTAAGCAATGCGTTAAAAGCACTATCGGTTAACATATGCACTTCGTCCACTATATAAACTTTATATTTACCGATAAGTGGTGGATATGCAACTTTTTCACGCAAATCACGGATTTCTTCTACTCTATTGTTTGAAGCGGCATCTATTTCAAAAATATCTGTGTTTGGCTGGCTTAAAGCAACACACTCTGCACACATATCACAAGGGTTGCCGTCTGTTGAGTGAGTGCAATTCACCGCACGTGCAAATATCTTTGCTGTGCTGGTTTTACCTGTTCCACGTGGGCCACAGAAAAGGTAAGCATGAGATAAATGCCCTGTTTTAACTTGATTTTTGAGTGTTTGAATAATGTAGTCTTGCCCTATAACATCATCAAAGTTTTTTGGCCTAAATTCGCGATATAATGCTAAACTCATTGAATTTCTCCTTTAAAAGACCTTAATATTTTTTTGATTGCCTGCAAATTGTTGTCCACTTGCTTTGTGGTCATATTAAGTGCAGTTGCCATTTCAACATAACTTTTACCATTTAAAAACATTTTAAGCAACTTAAATTGCTCTGCTGAAAGCATATTTTTGATTTTTGCCATAACTTCTGTGTTAAGTTCACGATTTATATAGTTCTGTTCAAAATTGCTATCATCATCAACAAGCACAAGCTTAAGTTTTTCTTCGTCATCATTTCGGTCGTCAAACTGACTGATTGGCACATAACTATTAAGC
>CAKVCF010000042.1 GCA_934725795.1 uncultured Clostridia bacterium
AATTTGTGCCAAACAAAATGCCAAAAATTTTCAAAACCAAACAAACAGAAATTGCCAACATTTTGCCAGTTAAAAACGATGCTAATAAAAGTGAAACTGAAAACACACAAACTTTAACAAATGTTGAAAACTCAAACGCTGTTCCAGTTGATGCCACAGCTACACAAATTCAAAATAGCGATTTCTTGCTTGGCAAAATTTGCACCAAAGATATTTACAATTTCAACAACGAATTGCTTATCAAGGCACATGCCGTTGTGAACAAAAAGAATTTAAAAGAAATCAACCGCTTTGGCAAATTACGTGAATTAATGTTGTATTGCAAATAGTTAAAATTAAAATAAAAATGTAATTAATCCACTAACAAACTAATTGTAAATTTAAAATTTTATTTCTTTCGCGTATAAAATATTTAAGCAAAATAAAATAATTTAATTTGTAAAAATATTAAAAAATTGCAAAAAAATTGTTAAAAACAACAATAAAATTGCAATTTTTTGTTAATTTTATTTAATTTTTATGTTTTATAAATTTTTTGCAACCGATAACAAGTCTTGTTATAAAATTAAAGTTCATCAAAATTTATATGTTGGCATTCAACCATAAATAAAACTGGCATACACAGAAAAACGCATACGGTTACTTTAAATTGTAAACATTTAAATTTAAAAATGCACTTTTCCACAATCTTTCAAGGTTGACAAATCTAAATAGAAAGGAATTGAACACTATCTCTTATTGCCTTAAAAATTTCAAGATGGCGTTTTTCATCTAAAATAATTCTTGCAAACAAATCTTTTAAACTTTGATTTGTAACTCTATTTATGCTGTCAGTGTACATTTTTATTGTAAGTTCTTCTGCTGCAATGTTATTGTTTAACATTTCACTCAATTTTTGCGTGTAGTTAACACTACGTGTTGTGTAGTATATGCCATTTGCATCTTCATATCGTGGCATACCACCAAAAGCCGTTACTGCATGCATAAGCATATCTTGGTGCATCATTTCAACAATACCAATCTCTTCAAACACATCGGCAATATCTTTATGTGTTTTATCAGCAATAACTGATTGATAAATGTATGTAAGCACAGCTTCAAGTTCACCAACATTTGAAAATGCCAAGTTTTTTAAAACTGCAACTGTTTGCGGGTCAGTTTTTGCATCTACAATTTCTGGGTACGGTTGATTTATTTTTACTTCAATATCTTCAAAATCCATTTTCACTTTCTCCTTTTTATTTCTATGTTGCCAAAACAAATTTTGTTAAAGCAAAATATATAACTACAAAATTTAAAAATAGTTTTAATAAAAGTAAATTTGAAACAGACAAATTAAAATAAAAAATAGATTAATTTATTAAAAATTAAAATAATAAAACAAAATTATGCAAAAATTAATATATTTTTAATATTTTTTAATAATTTTTAAAATATTTAATTTTTATTTTGCCTTTAAAAATTTTAATTAAATATTTGTTAAAATAATTTTTATGTGTTAATATAAATATATACTTAAACAGAATAAGATTTTATAATAAATTTCAAATTACAAAAAGGACAAATATGTCAAACAAAAAATCACAAAAACAAAAAAACAAAACACCAAAAAATATCACTCGCTTTAATCCAAAAGTGGACACTGGTTTAACAAGTGAACAAGTGCAAAAACGCACTGAACAAAATTTGGTTAATGTTGCAAGCACAAAAACAACCAAAAGCATTTGGAGCATCATTGCCAAAAATGTTTTCACGTTTTTCAACTTAACCTGTTTGCTGGTTGCAATCGCGCTCACAATTGTTGGTGCATATAGTGATATGATGTTTATGGTTATTGTTGTTATCAACACCACTATCGGCATTGTGCAAGAAGTGCGCGCTAAAAAAACAATGGACAAGTTATCTCTCACCAACTCCAATTTTACAAAAGTTATACGTGATGGTGAGGAACAAGAGATTTACAAAACTGAAGTTGTGTTAGACGACTTATTGATTTTAAATCCTGGCGCACAAATTGCTTGTGATAGTATTGTTGTTTCAGGCAACGTAGAAGTTAACGAAAGTTTGCTTACTGGCGAAAGTTTACCAATCAAAAAATCCAAAGGCGATAGTTTGCTTGGCGGCAGTTTCATTTCAAGCGGCACATGCGTTGCAAAAGTGAATAAGATTGGTGATGATAACTACATTGCCGAACTCAGCCAAAAGGCCAAAAAATTTAAACAAGCAAAAAGCGAATTGTTAACTTCTTTGCGTACACTTATCAAAATTATCAGCATATTTATGGTGCCTATTGCAATCCTTATGGCTTACAACAACTATAAATACTATCTTGCAAATCCAGCACAAGATTATAGTCTGCTTTATATGACAATCACCAAAACAAGTGGCTGTATTATTGCAATGATTCCTGCAGGTATGTTCTTGCTTACATCTGTTGCTTTGGCTGTAAGCGTTGTTCGTTTGGCAAAAAAGCGCACTTTGGTGCAAGATTTATATTGTATCGAAATGCTTGCCCGCACAGACGTGCTTTGTTTGGACAAAACTGGCACACTTACAAACGGGTCAATGAGCGTTAAAGATGTTGTGCTTCTTTCCAACAAAACTGAAAAAGATGTTGATAAAATTGTTGCAAGTATGGTAAACGCCTTCCATGACGCAAACCACACCGCCCTTGCACTTAAATCATACTTTGGCAAGCCTTGCTATTCTGCCGATAAATCAATACCATTTTCAAGCGAACGCAAATTTATGGCTTGTAAATTTAGAACAGTTGGAGCATATAAACTTGGCGCATACGAGTTTGTTATGGACAAACCAACAGCAGAATTAAAAAAACAAGCAGAAGAATATTCTTTAAGCGGCTACCGCGTGCTTTTGCTTGCTGAAAGTGATGCGAATTTTTCAGCTGCAAGTGCAAAACCAGTTGCTTTTATCTTGTTGCAAGACAACATTCGTAAAGATGCACCAAAAACCATTCAATGGTTTAAAGATAATGGTGTTGATATCAAAATTATTTCTGGCGATAACCCTGTTACGGTAAGCGAAGTTGCAAGACGTGTTGGTGTTGAAAATTATGATAAATATATCAGCCTTTACGGTTTAAGCAACACTGAAGTTATGGAAGCCGCAACAAAATATTCAATCTTTGGCCGCGTTAGTCCAGAACAAAAAGCCATTTTGGTTAAAACACTTAAAAGTCAAGGCAAAACAGTTGCCATGACTGGTGATGGCGTTAACGATATTCTTGCCCTTAAAGAAGCAGATTGTTCTATCGCAATTGCAGCTGGCAGTGATGCTGCACGCAGCGTCAGCCAACTTGTTTTGTTGGACAGCAATTTTAGCTCTATGCCTAGCGTGGTTGCGGAAGGTCGAAGGGTTGTCAACAACATTCAAAAATCATCTTCTCTCTTCCTTATGAAAACAATTTTTGCAATATGTATTGCTGTGTTTGTTCTTTGCCTTAACAAAACTTATCCGTTCAGCCCTATTCAGTTCACATTGCTTGAAGTATTTGTTATTGGCCTACCTTCCTTCTTCCTGGCACTGCAACCAAACACTAACAAAATTGAAGGTAAATTTTTGGTCAACATTGCAAAAACCACCTTGCCAGCAGGTGTATGCCTAATCGCCTCAACAATTACAATGTACATCTATCAAATGTTCACTGGTATATCTACTGAAGTGTTGGTAACAATGTCATCTCTTGCAATTCTAGCTATCGGTTTCTTGGCTTTATTCAACATGTGCAAACCTTTCAACTGGTTTAAAACTTTAATGTATTTGGCGTGCCTTGGCTTGTCAATCACTGCTGTTGTTGTTCTTTACGATTTGTTCAAATATGTTCCTCTTGCTTACCCTGACATATTGTTCCTCATTATTGTTTGTCAAACAGCTTACCCAGTTTATCTTGTTCTCTGCAAATTATGTGCCCTACCTGGCAAACACAAAAACGATAACACACAAGCGCAAAACGGCCAATCCAACCAAGATTAAAAACTCACAATTAAAAGCTATTTAATTGTTATATTGATAATTTTATCATCTACTATTTCAAAATCACAAATGCCCATTAGGGCATTTTTTTTGAACATAACCACACTGGTTGCACTAAGCGGAAAATATGAATCAAACTCAGGAAAAAATTGCTTTATATTTGCCTCATCAAATTTCAAAGAAGCATCCACCAAACTTGCACAATATTTATAGTTGCCAGCAGCTAAACAATCCATAAAAATCAACGCCACAAATTTTGGTTTTAGATGCAATTCATAATCGTCAAGATAAACCAAATAAGTTTCATCCTTGCCGTCTTTTAAATTCAGCACACGGCCATGATTTAAGCCATCACACAAGTGCTTTAAAATTTGTTGTTCACCTTTTGCAGCATTATATTCGTCATAAAAATCAGCCCACACTAAATCGGTTTTATTTAGCACAACTAAAAAATTCCTTTGTCCTTCAAAGAAAATAAAACAACAATCATTTTCAATTTCGTAGTGCGAAAACTTTATTCCTTCAACCTGCTTGTTAACAACCTGTTTGCCAGCAAAGTTCACCATTAACCTTTCACCAAGCAAAACATAAATTTGCTTATTGTCAAATTCAAAGCACCTAAAATCTTGTTCACACTTGCAAGCAAAAAACAAAAATAAATATTTGTCCGCTCCGTTTTGCACTAGTTGACCATTGCAGTTATTGCCTAAATCGCAGCCACAATTTTTATCAACTGAAAATTTGTCTTTTGTGGCAAAGCCTAAAAAAAGTGCATAAAAATTTGTATAGAGCGGTGTTTGATTTTTACCTAAACACAAAACAGGCCTATCTTCTAAATCGGTTAACTGATAAGGCACATTGGCTTTCAGTTTTATAGGCTTATCTAAATTCAATTCACAGTCCACATTCACAATCAAATAGTTCATACTTATATTTATGAACAATAAGCACAAAATTTCACACAAACTTTAAACTCTTATCCTGTTGCAACAAATTACAAATTTAGGCATATTAAGCCAATATTCTGCACCATAATAATTTAAAACTTGGGGAAAATATTTTTATGATTAAAGACGAACAAAACAACAACCCAAAACAACAATGCAGTGTGCACGTTATGCCACCGCCAATTTCGGACGAAGACATTAACGCCCTTTTTGCTGGCATTGTTAGCATCATGAAAAGAAAAATTGAACTTGAAACAAAAGCACAAGTTATCAACACACAATCTTATTGTGAAAAACTTTTGGCAGAATTGAAAGCAAAACAAGCTGAATGCAACCGCCTTAAAAATGAAATCTTGCATTTAAAAAGTTTGATTGCAAACAGTGAAAACACTACACAAAATTTTTAATTTTACATCAAACGTGAATTTACAAATGTTACAAAATTTTTAATAATTTTTGCAAAATATGCAAAATTTTAATAAAAAAGTGTAAAAAATAACGTTTTGTCAAGAATTTTCAACAAATTTTTCAAATTCGTTTGCATAAACAATTTAAAATTGTTATATTCTTTTTATAAGTATGGAAGAAACAATTTTTTTTGACAATGCCAAGGAGAGTGTTACAAAATTCTTTGAACAAGAATTTGAAAATTTCCCGCCTTTGCTTATGTCGCATTTTTTAAACCGTTTTAATGATTTGTTGGATTACGCTGAAGAAGATTTAAAAATCAAACCAAAAATAATCTTTACTGATAACATTGAGTCGCTTGTTAAATTTGTGCCAAAAACCATGGCTTTGACA